>JACRMQ010000008.1 GCA_016214905.1 Ignavibacteriales bacterium
CTATTCCGTTCAGCGCCGGTTGAATAGAGTCAATAATTCTTTTAAAATCAACATGATGAAAAACTGTATATGCGACAACAGGAACGAAAACAAGAAACAATCCCCACTGCGGAATGAGCCGCCAGTTTGTAAGAACATCAGCCATCTTCGCTTCGTGAGCGCTCTTTGCAGATACATTGAATGCCTGATTTCCCTGCCACGAAAGTTTTGTGTAGATAAGTCCCAGCATACCGATAAAGAAATACCAAAAATTAAAATCTTTTACATTACTTGAGTTGAACGGATTAATCAGCGACGAATCTGGTGGTGCGCTTGTCAATGCATCTGAGATCTGGGTCCAATTTACCTGCATCATCAATGCAATCACAATCAGCACGAAGACAATATTGACAAAAACGCCCTGAATGAAATCGGTGAACATCACAGCGATTTGTCCGCCTGAGAAAATGAAGTAGATAGGAATAAAAATTACTATCAACATTACAACAGCGAACATTGAGACAGGTATACCGAGAATATTTATATAATCAGGCAAGCCGCAAAAGTAAATAAAAAAGCGTGCACTTACCGCAGGAAAAATACCGAGATTAATAACACCTGATACGAATGCCAGCAATCCCGCAAAAATACGAAACTTACGGCTGTAACGGATTTCGAAAAACTGAGCCATCGTAAGGGCTCGTGTTTGCCGGAAGCGATAGACAACCCAGCCGAGAACGCTCATACCGACGAGTATAACTGCCGTCCACATTTCCCACCATCGCAGGTTGAAACCGGCAACATAATTCATCTCGAGCGCACCGACGACAGTTATTGCACCAAGTGCCGCAGTGCCTTGAAACATGCTGATAACATATCTGCCGCCTGTTCGACCCGCGGCAAGAAAATCTGTCACACTTTTCACAAGTCGTTTACTGATTAGCACCATGCCGAGCATGAGTATTAGTAAAGCGAGTACTATCGACCAATCAATCCAAGTTAAGTTCAATTATTTCACTTTCTAAATTATTTTATCTTTGTGTTCCTGTGCGCCATTAGCAGTAATATTTTTAACCGTAGAGATCGCAAAGTGACGCTAAGAGAGTATTAGTCTTTCCAGGTTCTTCCATCCTGAGAGATGTGCCACTTAGCTTTGCCATTCACCTCAGTTGCAATCACTTCGTATAAATTGGAAGTACTCTGAATTAATGGAACATTATATCCATCCATTTTGAGATCAGTTAGACCAAGTTCTTTTAAATCGTCTGTATATTTATGATTCTTCTCGAAGTATTTCTTCTCTTCATAATAGATTTGACGCAAAGCCCACTTAATATTTTCATCAGTATTAAATTTGAATTGTTCTGCTTCAATTCCGGCAAGCTTATCAGAAAACTGAACGAATCCCCACATCTCCGGACAATGCATGTTGATTAATCCCTGCGGCGACCAAACCCAGTTATCTTCTGGAAAAGATTTCCCAGTTTTTGGATCGGTTGTTTTCTGATATTTTCCGTCTTTTACATCAGTCTTCCATTCCACTCGGGAAAAATTCACCCGCCACTGGTCGCCTGATTTCGGCGGCAAATCTTTATGAGCGCATTCTTTCAGAACATCCCATGGGAATGCTATTTCGATTGTCCATCCTTTATCTTTGTCGTATGGCTGATTAACCGTACCGTCAATATGCACTGCTGATTTCAATCCTTTTATATCCCAAGCATTAACAGCCGGACCGCCATCACGGTATGGCTTGATTAGCAACAAATCCCAAACTGTGTTGAGTGCATTCATCTCAAATTCATAATACTCATGAGTATCACCATCAGGATCGATGAACACTTCAAAATCATTGTCATAGAAAATTACCGCATCCCGCTCAGTCAGGTTTGCCCATACATCGGGTTCTTCAAGTTCCGTCGCAATGTAAAAATATTTTTCATCCCACAGCATTTTTACTTTTGTTTGAAATCGTGGATGAGGTTTATATTCACCTTCAATATCAACAAAGGTTTCTGTCCATTCAGTTTTCTCCCAGTTTTGCTCATCGATTCTACCATCTATATTAATCGGTGAGGCGGTTTTATAACAAACATACGCTTCGGGTGAAAAATCTATTTTCGGATTCGTAACGGGTTGAGCGATAAGTTGTACACCGGTTAGCAGTATTAATAAGAGATATTTTATCATATAATTTTTAAGAATATAACCTTTATTTGGTTGCTCTGAAATTAAATCCGCGATAGTTCAATCGCTGATAATGCGGCTGCAATCGTTTCATGAAATCAGAAAAATCTCTCTGTGACTTTTCCGACCAGACCACTTCACTCATCGCAAGCATTCTTGGCAGAACCATGTATTCAACATGTTTTGTGTTGGGCATATATTCACTCCATACGTTGCCCTGCGCGCCCAAAATATGTTTGGCTTGTTTCGGTTTAAGCCCTGATGGCATCGGTTCAAATCCATAAACTTTCTCTACCGGTAAGAATCCACCTATTGCTTTCGGTTCACTATCAGGATTTGCCTGATAATAATCAAAATAGCAATGCGATGTCGGAGACATTATAACATCATGATTCGCTTTCGCAGCGGCAATCCCGCCTTCCGTTCCGCGCCATGACATAACGGTTGCACCCGGAGCAAGACCGCCTTCAAGTATTTCATCCCAACCGACAAGCCGCTTCCCTTTCGATCTTAAAAATCTTTCTATCCTCTGGACAAAATAACTTTGCAGTCTATGCTCGTTGCCGAGTTTATTTTTCTTAATTCTTGCCTGACACTTCGGACATTTCTTCCAGCGTTCCTTCGGGCATTCATCTCCGCCTATGTGAAAATATTTGCCGGGAAACAATGGAATCACTTCACTTAAAACGTCTTTCAAGAATTTGAATGTGCCTTCGTTCCCGGCACAATAAACATCTTCGAAAACTCCCCATGTTGTTTCCACTTCAAACGGACCGCCGGTGCATGAAAGCTCTGGATATGCGGCAAGCGCGGCAAGTGCGTGTCCGGGCATTTCGATCTCCGGCACGATTGTGACAAAACGATCTTGTGCATATTTAACCACTTCTTTGATTTCATTTTGGGTGTAGAAACCTCCGTAAGGCGTGCTGTCGCCCATTGTTTCTTTACGTTTTGATCCGATTTCTGTCAACTTCGGATATTTTTTTATTTCGATTCTCCATCCCTGATCTTCGGTAAGATGCCAGTGAAATCTGTTCATCTTATATGATGCAAGAAGATCAATGTACTTCTTCACGAAATCTATTGGAGCAAAGTGCCTGCAGACATCGAGATGCATTCCACGCCAAGTAAAACGTGGTTTGTCTTCGATAGTTACGCATGGAATTGACAAGAGTGTATCTCTAATCGGATCACCTTTATAAATTTCCGGCGGGAGAAGCTGGAAAAATGTTTGCACACTATAAAATAGACCTGCTGGTGTTGAAGATTTTATGACAACCGATTTCTCCGTCGATGAAAATTGGTATCCTTCTTTACCGAGGCGTTTCAGGTTTGGATCAAGAGAGAGGATGATTGCATTTCCGGATTTCTTTTTTGATGTAGTGATTTCAAAAGGATATCCGGTAGCGGTTCGCAATCGCATGGCAAGCATTTCAGCGGTTTGTCGAAGCTGTTTAACTGCAATAATTATTCTCGTGCTGTCATTCAACGTAAACGAGCCATCGTGCTGTTCAATGTACGATGGTTTTGGGATGATTGAGATTGAGTTTTCCATACTAAAAAGAGTTGAAAAAAATATTAAGCTTGAAAATATTGAAATGACCAGTTTTAACGTCATAAAATTTGTTTTTGCTGTTAACCATAGTTTTAAATTAGAGAAATATCGAAATATTCAATCATTATTCCAAGATATTTTTTACATCCTCTCATAAAAAATATTAATGTTGTATTTTGAAACTTACCTTTATTCCTTGTATATTTGCCTATTCAAATATTCATTCTTCTATAATTAACGCTAATTTTAATTACTGCTAAATTTCCATTATAGAAAGGTATCCTTGTATGAAATCGTTTTTATTCCTTTTGATATCTATCGTTTTGATTCCTTCTTCAATCATTGCTCAAACCCATGACGAAATGGAATCGCAGGTTCCTGAACTCAAAGATTTTCACACGGTGATTTTCAAGCTTTGGCACGATGCGTGGCCCAACAAAAATCTCAAATTGATGCAAGAACTTGTGCCCGGTATTGACAGCCACCTTGTAAAACTTCAGAAAGTGGAATTACCCGGCATCCTCCGCGATAAAAAAACAAAGTGGGTTGATGGCGTAAAATCTCTGAGCGAAGTCGTCTCCGAATATAAAAAAGCTGTTGCCACAACAGATACACAGCGAATTATGGATGCCGCAGAAAATTTACATTCGGGTTATGAAAAGCTCGTTCGCACTATTCGCCCTGTATTGAAAGAAGTGGATGAGTTTCACAAAGTACTCTATCCGCTTTATCATTATTACATGCCGAAATACGAAAAGGACAAGATAAAAACTTCGGTTATCGAACTTTCGGCAAGGATGGATTCTCTTCTTAAATACGAATTACCGGAACGCATGATATCGAAACAAAAAGCTTTTCAATCGAAGCGAGCGCAATTAGCTAAATCAGTGAAATTCCTGGTGAAGGTTGTAAATGAAATAGACGATGAAACAACGGTTGTAGAAGCGATCAAGAAAATGCATACCGATTATCAGGGACTCGAAGGAATTTTCAATTAAGTGAAACATTCCGCCTCAAATTATCGTTACTTAAATAGCCGCAAAAATGGAAAGCGGCAAACATATCAATCAATTATTATGGAGAAAGACTATGAAAAAAATGATTGGAGTAAGTATATTACTCTTCATGGCAATCTTTATCGGAAACATTGCTGTGGCTGAATCTATTTTCCCTTACAAATTTGTGAAAGAAACTTTACCGAATGGTTTAACGGTAATTTTAGTGCCGATGGAAAGTCCGGGCTTGGTCGCGTACTATTCCGTTGTGCGAACAGGAAGTCGTGATGAAGTTGAGCCGGGCAAATCGGGATTCGCTCATTTCTTCGAGCATATGATGTTCCGAGGTACCAAAAAATATCCCGGAAACGTTTACGATAGCATAGTCACAAGCATCGGCGCCGATGCCAACGCCTACACGACTGACGATTACACATGTTATCACATGAACTTCGCAAAGGATGATCTGGAAACGGTAATTGATATTGAATCAGACAGATTTCAAAATTTATATTACGAAAAGCAGCCGTTCCAAACCGAAGCGGGAGCAGTATACGGCGAATACCGTAAAAATGTAACCCAACCGTTCGCTCTTCTGAACGAAAAAGTTCAAGACCTAGCGTTCGATTTGCATACTTATAAACACACAACAATGGGTTTCGAAGCTGACATCAAAGCCATGCCGGAGCAATATGAATATTCTTTATCTTTCTTAAACCGATTCTACCGACCTGAAAATGTTGTAATTCTTATTACAGGTGATGTTGATTCGGACGGAACTATAAACCTGATAAAAAAATATTACGGCTCATGGCAAAAAGGTTATGTTTCACCGGCTATCCAACCTGAACCACCGCAAACAAAAGAACGAACCGGTGAAGTAGCATACACCGGTAAAACTTTACCGATAATCGATATCGCTTACAAAGGCGACGCGTTTGATCCGGATAATAAAGATTATGTTGCCGCGATGCTGCTGGGAGACATTGCTTTCGGAGAGAACAGCGAACTTTACAAAAAGTTGGTTATTCAGGAACAGAAGGTGCAATTTCTCGGTTCGGGAATTCCGATGAACCGCGATCTGCCACTTTTCGAAATCTATTCTATGATAAAAAGTGAAGATGATATCAACTACATACGCGATGAAGTTTTTAAAACCTTAGAATCATTTAAAACTAATCCGGTCGATGATAAAAAGCTTAAAGATCTGAAAAAACGAAATAAATATGGTTTCTTAATGGGTCTGGATACACCTGATCATGTCGCCGGCGGACTTGCCAGGTTGGTCGCAATCACAGGCGGTATCGATATTGTTGATCGGTTATACACAAAACTTGAAAATATTACAGCGGAAGATATTCAAAAAGCCGCGCAAAAATATTTTACTCCCGAGCGGCGCACAGTTGTTGTTTTGAAAGGAGCCAAATAATGAAAACGATATTTTACGCAATCCTCTCTTTATTCATAATCACGATTACTGCCATGACTTTTGCCGAACAAAAAATATCGGATAAGGACTTAGTGCTGCTGCCTGTGAAAAACGATCCTACTATTTCCTTCCGAATCTGGTTCAAAGTCGGTTCACAAAACGATCCGAAAGGAAAAGAGGGCTTAGCCAACATTACGGCACAAATGTTGACGGATGCCTCAACCGATAAAAATAGTTACGAGCAGATACTCGACAAACTTTACCCTTTTGCCGCCGGTTACTCTGCAACGGTCAATGTGGAGATGACCATAATCGAAGGAAGAATCCATAAAGATAATCTTGTTGAATATTATCCGCTGTTCATGGATGCTATTTTGCATCCGGCATTTAAACAGGAAGATCTCGATAGAATCAAAAGTCAAATATTAAATTATATCGAGAACACTTTACGATATGCCAGTGACGAAGAATTGGGAAAAGCAATTCTTTACAACGATATATTCGCGGGAACAGGTTATGGCCATCTTACATCCGGAACAATCGAAGCATTGAAAAGTATAACTTTGAATGATATCCGGAAATTTTACAAAAAATATTACACTAGGAATAATTTCGTTATTGGAGTCGGTGGTGGATATGATGTGAAGTTGATCGATGAATTGAAAAATAATTTATCAACTCTACCGGATGGAATTATAAAATCTCCGGCTAAACCGCGACCGCAGAATATCAACGGACATCAATTCACAATGATAGAAAAAGACGCCCCGGCTACGGCAATCAGCATGGGCTTTCCGATCAATGTATTACGCGGAACAAAAGATTGGTACGCGCTTGCAATAGCAACATCGTGGTTGGGTGAGCATCGCAATTCAAGCAGTCATTTGTATCAGGTTATACGCGAAGCACGCGGATTGAATTACGGTGATTACGCATATATCGAGAATTTCCCTAACGGCGGAAGGCGCTCAGTGCCGCCGCAGAATGTAAGCAGGAGCCAGCAGATATTCGAAATTTGGATTCGCCCCGTTCCCAACGAAACCCGTCACTTCACACTGCGTGCCGCACTCCGTGAATTTAAGAAGCTCGTGGATAACGGCATGACAGAAGATCAATTCAACCTGACAAAAAAATTCTTAAAGAATTATGTTCTCCATTACGCGCCGACTACAATGGAGAGGTTGGGGTATGCCATAGACGATAAGTTCTACAATGTCGATGGAAGTCATTTGGAGTTGTTCCGAAAAATGATGAGTGAATTGAAACATGAAGATGTGAATGCCGCGATTAAAAAACACTGGCAAACTAAAAACATACAGGTTGCGGTTATTACAAAAGACGCACAGTCATTTAAAAACGCTTTGATTAACGATGTGGTAAGTCCGATTACTTATAAGACTCCGAAACCGGAATCGGTTCTCGCGGAAGATAAAGAGATCGGTTCTTTTCCGATAAAGGTTAAGCCGAATCAGGTTAAAATAAAAAAGGTTGAGAACCTATTCGTTAAATAAACAGGTCAAACTTAGTTAAATCGAAATATAAAATGGGCGGGTTGTTCGTCAGATCGGCGATATACCTGCCTTTATTATTTTCATCAAATCTTGTCAAAGTTATCGGGAACTCTAAAAAGTGATAAAAACCTGAGACGGCATCTTTTGTTAAACCAGCGTGTGGGAAACTTTTCGATAATACTTGTTTCTTGAAATAGAAATCGGTAAAATAGAGTAGCATAAATATACGTTTCTGCTTCCATATTGAACGAAATCCATGTTGAAATAACCAATAATGGCAAAGAATCGATCACGACTGACGGTAGCAATTCTAGATTTGGCATTCCTCTGCTTTGCAGCGATAGCACTGCACCATTTATATCAAAAACCTTTTTTACCTGAACATTATGCAGAAAATTATCCATCGGTAATCAACGGTATTAGCGTGTTGAACGACGAGGAGGCAGAATTCATACTCAGCAATCTACATCCGGGAGATGAGATTGTTATTGAAAATAATATAAAAGGTACGCGGAACAAAGTACAACTTGAATATTATTATCCGCGAGCATTTATTATATTTGATGGAATAATTATAGTTTTAATCTTCGTTGTCGGAGCTTTTGTTTATTATCGAAAACCGGAAGACAGATCTTCGCTGGTCTTTCATTTAGCTTCAACCGCACTTGCAACCGATATAGTTGGGGCGAAAACACTTTACACAATCAACCCTTCGTGGATAGGATATCCTGCCGCCGTAATATTCTTTCTCGCTTATACCATCGTTCCGGTTTACTTTTTGCATTTCACATTTGTTTTTCCTTCCACGAGATGGAAGAGTTATAAAAAAATAATCGGCTTGCTTTATACAGTCGGAACGGCTATCGCACTTATACATGCTTCAAAATACCTTCAGGCGGCAAGGGCACAATCAGTTGAGCTTTACCGCGAGACCTCATCGATCTCTATGATTCAAAACGGCTTCGTATTTTTGTTGCTCCTCTTGGGAATACTCAATTTTATTTATTCATATCAAAAAGCGGAATCTCAATCGGATAAGAAAAAAATCAGATGGATACTTTACGGTCTTTCTATAGGTCCCTCTCCTTTCGTTTTCTTCTGGGCTTTACCGATCGCCCTGGGATATTCTCCGATCATATCCGAAATTCTTTTTAAAATTTTTGTACTATTCATCCCGATCACTTTTGCCACCTCGATTTTGAAGTATCACGCGATGAACATCGATCTAATTATCAACCGCAGTTCCGTATATCTTATAGTGATCGGTATCGGGCTGGTCACATACATCGGAATCGTCGCTATTATCGCCAAAATTGTTACCGTGTTTACGGTGCAAACATCTTTAATTGTCTCAACAATTACCGCTACGATGATCGCATTATCGTTTGAACCGATCAGGCGCCGGGTTCAATTAATCGTCGACAGATTATTTTTCCGTGTTGAATATGATTTCAGGCAGGCGGAACTGCAATTTATAGATGATATAAAAAAATGCGTGAATATTCAGAATCTTGCTACGCTGTTAATAACCAAAATTGACGATCTTTTGCAGACTGAACGGATCGGGTTTTTCCGTTACGGTGACGGTAAACATTTGTTGCTCCTCGCGCATCATAATTTTGATCTTTTAGAAAAGCACAGTCTCCGTATCGACACCGAAAAATTGGGGATTCGGCTCGATCTTCCGATTGCGGTGAAAAATAAAATAGAAGCCGGTATTTTGCACGAAACACCTGATGAGAATATATTTCTTCGCTGGGGAATAGTGCTTGTTTTTCCGTTGATATCAGAACAAAAAGAGGTCATAGGTTTTCTTTCACTGGGTCAAAAAAAATCGGGATTACGTTATTCACGCGAAGATATTGACCTGCTGAATTCTATCGTAGTCCAATCTACATTGACAATCGAGCGCATTGAACTTCAACAAAAGTTATTAATTGAACAAGCCGAAACTCAACGCTTGGAAGAATTGAGCAAACTGAAATCTTACTTTGTATCGAGTGTTTCGCATGATCTGAAAACTCCTCTTACATCCATAAAAATGTTTGCCGAACTTCTTAGAAACGGTAAAAATATTTCTAAGTCGGACACTCAAGAATATTTAGAAATAATCGAAGGCGAGAGCGAGCGACTGACAAGATTGATAAACAACGTTCTAGATTTCTCTAGGATAGAGCGGGGTGTAAAAGAATATCATTTTACCGAAATCGAATTAAATTCACTCATAAAACATGTATTGAAGATAATGCATTATCAATTTAAGATCGATAAATGCACAGTGCACACTGACCTCTGCGGCATGGATTGCTATCTCAACGCCGATAAAGATGCGGTTACGGAAGCGCTCATAAATCTGGTCACGAACTCAATAAAATATTCATACGACATAAAAGAAATCACAATATCAACATACAGAAAAAACGGTTCGGTGGCTCTCGAGGTGAAAGACAGGGGAATCGGAATTTCTGATGAAGATATTGCTCATATTCTAAAACCTTTTTACAGGGCAAAAGAAAGAAAAACTCTCGGCGCCGGCGGCACCGGGTTAGGATTGGCAATTGTAAAACATATAATGGATGCTCACAACGGTAAAATAGAAATTCAAAGCTCCCCTGGCACAGGAAGCGTTTTTACATTATTATTTCCACTCAGCATGGAGGAATAATATGAAAAAAATATTAGTGGTTGAAGACGATCCGGCAATTTTAATCGGACTGGAAGCGGCTCTGCGAGATGAACATTATGAAGTAATCACAGCCACCGACGGAGAAAAATGTCACAGAATAGTTAAACAGGAAAAACTCGACTTGATTATTCTGGATATCATGTTACCAAAAAAACACGGTTTCGAAGTTTGCCGCGATTTACGGAAAGAAGGATTCGACACTCCGATCCTGATTCTTACAAGCAAGAAAGAAGAAGTGGATAAAATATTGGGATTTGAATTAGGTGCCGATGATTACGTTACAAAACCGTTCAGTATCCGGGAGCTACAAGCCAGAATCAAAGCCCTCCTGCGGAGGAAAGGAGAAATAAAAAAGGATATCGAAGAATTTACATTCGGTTCCGTTCACATCGACTTTAAAAAACAAGAAGCATTCAAAGGTGAAATACGGATAAAATTTTCAACCAAAGAGATGGAAGTCTTAAAATATTTGATACTGCGTGAAGGTGAAGTTGTAACCCGTGAAATGCTTCTGGAAGAAGTGTGGGGATACGATAATTTTCCCACTACCCGCACAGTGGATAATTACATACTTTCATTGAGAAAAAAAATTGAAGATTTGCCGAACGAGCCGAAACACTTGATTACAGTGCATACGGCAGGATATAAGTTTATCAGATAAAATAGTTACTCCGGTATTATTCATATTTCGTTTAATTTCGAAATAAGATGATCGATTTTTTACAATTCCATGACAATTTATTAACCGGACTGAATTACATTATAATCAAGACAACATACTTCAAACTTATTGGAACGAGTTATGTTTAAAATCTTTGTTATTTATTTTTTTCTAATGTTGATAATAGGCACATCTATTCTGCCTGCTCAAACCGATTCAACTGCCGAAAGTTCATATAAAATCACTTTATCCGACGGATCGAATTTTATAGGAACAATTTTAACAGAAACACAATACCAGATCAAGCTTAGAACCATTTCAAACATCGAAATGATTATCCCTAAAGATCAAATTAAATCGATGATAAAGTATTCCGGAGAAATTATCTTCGGAGTACCGTATCGTTCCGATCCGAACCGCACCAGATTATTTTTTGCACCCACCGCCCGTTCATTAAAATCGGGACAAGGATATTTTTCGGATTATGAATTATTTTTTCCAATGCTTGCGGTTGGAATCGCCGATCGCATAACTCTCGCAGGTGGTATGTCTTTAATTCCCGGAGCAGAAGAGCAGGCACTCTATTTTGCGCCTAAAATCACGGCAATCCATTCAGAAAAATTTGATGTTGCGGGGGGTGTATTGTTCATTCACGTCCCCGACGATGAATCGTATAATTTTGGCATCGCGTACAGCGTGGCAACATACGGTACAGATCGTGCCGCCCTCACGTGCGGATTGGGTTGGGGATTTGTTGAGGGTGAATTAGCAGATGAACCGATAATATTATTGGGAGGTGAATTACGTGCATCAAATTCTGTTAAATTTATTACAGAAAACTGGATTCCACCAAATTCCGGCGTGGCGTTGTGTTCAATCGGTATCAGATTTTTTGGAGATCAGTTAGCCGCCGATTTAGGTTTGCTGACTCCGCTCGGCGGCGCAACAAAGGGGTTTCCATTCATGCCGTGGGTTGGTTTTGTTTATAATTTCGGACTTGAATAAGTTTTTATTATCACGGATTTCTTCTGAATAAAATGGAGATCATAATGTCAATTAGATTTAAATTGTTATTTTATTTATTGTTCATGTTTCTTTCCGTATCGAATAATTTACATGCTCAAAATGATATATTGACAGTGATTCTCAGCGCTAAAGTTGGATCATCAATCAATCTGAACGAAAGAAACAAATATTCCCTTTTCCCTCAATACGAAAATTTTGATTCCGCTACAGTTCACAAAGTTGATAACGGATCTTATTTCATAAGGTTCTTTTTACATGATGAACACGGGACCAGTATCGATTCGAATGTTTGGTATTCTGAAAAACTAATAACGACAATTTCTGAAAAGATAGATCATTACGATCAATTAAAAGATGGCAGTTACAAAATTGGAGATTCGGATGCAAAGATGATATATATAAAAACTGATAACAGGATTTCGGTCCCCGCTGTGGAATCTCCATTTGAAAAACAAGTTCAGAATCAAAATCAAAATGATCAGATAGATAAAGCATGGTCGGATGAGTTACCATTTCCGAAATACGTTGGAGAAAAAGAAACGACTCGGTGGCATTTAGCTTTTGGTGTCAATGTTAGTTCAATTTCTTATGATTTCAGCGGGGTGAATAGAGCATTCTCGGCAATTGAAGATAAATATCGATCTCAAGGTTATACAATTACCCCACACAATCAATCGTTTAAAATATCGCCATGGATAGGCGCAACACTCCAGATCAGAGTCTATAATGATTTACATTTTATTGTTGAGACCGGAAATCCAATGAGCAGCGGAGACTGGGCTTATGGAAGCGAGAAATTTTATATGGTTACAGGATCTTTACTTTATCATTATTATCCTTCTGATAAAAAATGGATGAGGACATATCTCAGCTTTGGAGTAGGAAAATATTATTACGAAATCAATCGCCGCTACGGAATCAACAATCGAATTAGTGAAACATCTCAAGACGGATCTTTTTACTATCTGGAAAATCTCAGCAGTTCCGGAGGCAGTACCGGTTATCCGCTCTCATGCGGTATCGAGTTCATTGGCGAGAGCGGATTATCGTGCAGTATTTTCACGAATTACACATACGCACCACCAATCGAGATCCAATTGGTGAATGGCGGGAAATCCACTGTCTGTTTAGGTGGAGTCCGCGTAGGTGGAAGAGTTTCTTTATATTTTTAACCATTCAGGGAAAAAATTATGAAATCAACCTTATTACTTATTTTTCTTGGAATTGTTTTAATAACCTTTGGTATAACCGGATGTTATTATTCAGATAAAAACATCACACAGCGTTCTCAATTGTGGTCTGCAAAAGAAACAGGACCAATCACTGTGCTTACGGCAGATAGTTCACTTTACACGTTGGATTCTTACACTCTTACCGACTCCACTCTTATTGGAATTGGTAAGATCCGAAAAAAAGAAGTTCCATCTCTTTTCCATGGTAATATAAAATTAACGGAAATAAAATATATTCACGCGAGAGAATCAGATTTTTTAAAATCGATTATAGCTGTAGGTGGCATAGCAGCCGTCGGCTCACTTGTAATATCGAATCTAAATGGAACGAATGGAGCTACAGTAACTGAGGATATTCGGCATTACCCGGAATACTCCGGTGGTGGAAGTTCTTGTCCGTATATTTATAGCTGGAACGGTAACCGGTTCATCCTTGATGGTGAAGCGTTCGGCATCGCTTTCGGGAAATCGCTTGAGCTATGCACATCAACTGTTTTATCTTCTCTTAAAACAGAGAATAAATTATTGAAAATCAAGATTTCCAACGAGCGTCCCGAAACTCACTACATAAACAAAATTGAATTGACGGGTGTTGAGACCAATATGAATGCTGCGGTTCACCTTGATGAATTCAATAATGCGTGGGCTATATATACTCCGGTAATCCCCTTAAGCGCGAGCGACAATACGGGTAAAGATGTTTTAGAAAAGGTACTTTATGTAGATAATGAATATTGGGAATCAAATAATATACCTACCGTTACAAGTTCGAATTTTGATGATATCATAGAACTCAATTTTATAAACCATCGAAAAGACGCGTCATTAATTTTGACTGCCATCAACACGGAATTCAGTCAGGTTGTATTTAAGAATGTTTTTGAATTTCTCGGAGATCAATCGCTCTCATTTTTGCAGTCTGTAGAAAACAATCCTGAGATGATTAACTCTCTGCAAAAATGGATTGTGGAAAGTTCAATGAAAGTCAGTCTTTGGAACGGCAGTGAATGGAAGCAGGTTGGATTGCTGCATCCCGAAGCCACAGCGGTTCCGTTTTCGCGGGTTGTCAGAGTTAATGGAGGTGAAATCAAAAGCGATACAATAAAAATACAACTTAGTTGCCTTGCCGATGTTTGGAAGTTAGATAGAATCCAGATCGACTGGACACCGACTCAGCAATTAATTCCAAAATCTATTAAAATCATCTCGGCGATCGGACCAAATCAAACTGATTATTCCGCGCCATTGGCGGAAGTCGATGATAATTACACGGTGTTATTACCACCGGAAAGTATTGAATTGAATTATGAGGCGATAAAACCGGAAACGAACAAAAAGATGGTTTATATTTTAGGTGCTCAGGGATACTTGCACGAGTGGTTTCCGCAAAATATATCCGATCAATCGTATTTAACTAATCTACAAATACCCGCGGTACAACGGATTGATTATTTAAATATACTGCTCGGGAATAAATCGATGTTTTTACCACCAATTTACGCGGAGTGGGCTGAAACAAAACCCGGAAGATGATTACGAAAAAAGCAGAACTCCGATTTCTTACTAAGAAGAAATCGGAGTTCTGAATTAGAAGAATCTCTTGCGATTCAAATGATATTATTTCATGAATAACATTTTCTTCGTCTGCGTGAATGAACCTGCCTCAAATTTGTATATGTACACGCCGGATGGTACCACCGAACCGAAATCATTGCTACCATTCCACGCGATTTCATATTTCCCCGGTTTAAATGTTCCGTTCATCAATGTTGCAATACGGTTTCCAAGAATATCATAAATAATCAAACTCGCATTGCCGCTTCTGGGCAGATCGACAATTATTTTAGTTGTCGGATTAAACGGATTCGGATAATTTTGCGCTAATTCGAATTTCGAGGGGATACCGTCATCAATAATCTTGACAGCGTTTGAAGGCGTAAAGTTGGCTATTGCCGATTCGAGTAAACCTTGAGCGTACTGAGTGTTGTGTATACCGCGACTGAGATCGCTCATAACGAAATCATAATTAAATTTCGCCCGTTTAAACTCATCTGTCGTGGAATCAGCCGGTGAAGCTGCGGCGAGCTTAAGCGATAGTACATTTGCAATGCTGTCGATCATCGTTTGAACTCCGCGATAATCGAATGTTGTCGCTAATGTATCAAAATCGCTATGGCAGCCGACGCATGATTTTCCGCTTGGTTCAAAAGTATGACCAGTTTTAGCCGGTTCTGACGGACCGTTATACGGTGCTGAAAACATATGGCATGTTATACATTTGTCGGTGATTACGTCCTTATGTGGAGAGCTCTGATAATTATATCCCGCATACTCGTAGCCGCCTTTTGCTTCGAACATATACGAAGCAGTGTTATGAACTTCATTCCCCGGTGTTGGATTTGCCGGGTCGTACTCGGGATTATGACATTTCTGACATAACTGATCTTTAGCAATTCTCAACTGTTTATCGATCGCTTTTGAATGCGGATCATGACATGCGACGCACGAAAGAGGTACTGCGGCATTACCCGGAGGACTTGTCACATGAGGCACTAAATTTATGGTATCCTTTATAAATTCCATAAATCCCTGGTAGGTATGACAACCGGAACAACTTGAATCGCTACGAAACATGTTGGTTAGAAAAGGTGAGGCATTCGTATCAGAAAAAGCATGCTTCGAAATCTGCCACTCGGGATATGTTGGTTGCTGATCACGTTTATGGCAACCACCGCAGAGTTCAGCATTTGGATTTTGGAGTGAACCTTTTATTGGTCCGGTAGCAGGATGATTAGCCGGTGCTGTGGAGCCGATTTGTACGGGTCCATGACAATTTTCGCATTGTACATTTATTTTCTTCGCGAACTCAGTTGTATTGGCTACTGTAAACGTTCCATCCAGATTGTTAGTGATATAATCATCGGCGCCTTTATTCGCTTTTGTCGTATCCCAACCGGTTAGATGGCATGGCGCGCAATCGATTTGGTTCTTGACGGATGGTAGCGAATCGTACCCTATCGAATGTAAAGTTTGCGCCCATTGAGTGTACTGTATTCTGCCGGCACCTGCATTGCTATGACATGATTTACAGGAGTTAACACCCGAATAATTTTGTGCGAAGGCGGATTGTGAAATTAAAATTATGAACGCCGCTAAACTCAAAATAATTTTGGTAATTTTCATATCTTTACCTTTCAGTGATTAAATTTGATAACCGTGAATTATTTACCGATAAAAATTCCATTACAATTCTCATACAACATACATCGATCTGTTAAATCCAAAATAATGTACAAGGTAATCGGGTAAATTGCAACTGCTATGCCACTAATATATCTTTGTATTTTTTTTCGGAATGCCGATATTTTAATAAATTTTGAGTGTTTTAAATAAGATGAACCGATATCTGAAGATAAGATTCGGAAAAATGAGTTATATCACGCATATTCTATTAAATCTGATCTGATAAAACGATTTTAAATATTCAGATAAAATGAAAGAGAGTGGCTTAATGAAAAACCACTCTCTTCACCTAATTCACATGATCCACCAAGTCACTCGGTGGAAGCGATGTGCTCTATTTTACTTCATCAGTATCATCTTACGGGTAAACGATGTTGTACCGGCTTCCATCTTGTAGAGATAGATACCGCTTGCAACACTCATACCTGCATCGTCTTTTCCGTTCCATGTAACTGATTGATAACCGGCGCTTTGTTCGCCATCGAAGAGCGTCGTTACCAGCATACCAAGTGCATTATAAACTGAAATCTTGACATGCTCTGCCTGCGGCAGTTCATAACGGATTTGAGTTGTTGGATTGAACGGGTTCGGATGGTTTTGCCGTAACGCAAATTCCGTCGGTACTCCGAGTTCATCACCAACACTGGTTACCATTATTGAAACTTCATTGGAATAATTACTTTCGTTACCTGAGAAATCGAAAGCTGATACTTTGTAATAGTAGGTCGCACCCACCGTCACCGCGGCATCGGTATACTGAACATCGGCAGTTGTACCTAATGGTGTACCGCTTGGAATAAAGTCTGGTGTAGTGCCTCTATACACCGCAAAATATTTGAAATCGGTATCAGTCGGAACACTCATATCTAAACGAACAACACTGCTGCCGCTCTGTGCCGCAATTGCCGGAGCAAACGGAGCAAGATTATCTATAGAGTAACCGCTCATCGTCGAAGAAGTATAGACCACGTTTGTTGCTGTATAACCAACGACCTCGAACATGGTAGTCACCAATCCCGATGCCGTTGAATCATATAGCGTTGGTACAACAAGTGAATATATTGTTTGTTTGAGTGCTTTGAACTCACCCACTTTTGTCCAAACACTGCCGCTCAATAAAACCGCATTACCACCGCCAACTTTTTGCAACATATCTCTGTAAGAGGATGCTGTAACTATGGTTTTACCAAGTGCTACTCCGGCTGAATCTTGTCTGAGAACTAAATAGTTCGTAACAGGATCCGGATAATTTTCTGCCGGGAATTTATTCCAGACTATTTGAACTTGTTTGCCCTGATCGTTTGGTATATCGGTAATCGAAGCTATTGAGGCAGCTCCGGCTCCCAGCTTTACCATTTCGATTGAAGAACGTAACAATGCCGAGGCATACTCATAATTATGAACACCATAGCTACCATCGTTGACAACGAAGAAGTAGTTGTATGCCGCAGCTTTCTGCACAGTCGATAAAAGCGATGATGTATGAGTTAGCGGTTGAGTAGTATCACCTGTTGTTGCGTGCGGTAATAATACTCTTAACTCTTCCAGTAATGCCTTTATCTTATCTTGGCTTTGTTCAACAAATTCTAACGAGACAGTACCGTGACATTCTTTACATCCAACCGGATTGAGTATATCATCAGTAGCATCATCGGGTGTATCATTATCAAATGCAACCCTAAAGGTATGGCCACCAAGCTTGCCTCTATACTGACTGAATGGAATACCGGGCAATAGAAGTGTATCCGCTCCGGCAATTGTTGCCATATGACACTCTACGCATGTACCCGAAATGCTTGAGTGGGATGAATTACGATATTGATAACCTGGGAATTGCAATCCGCCCCACGTACCAATTCCGCTCGTTCCTAAAGTAAACGGTGTACCATTAACACCAGCAATCATTGGACCCTGTAGTGAATAATGTAAACCGCGCCCACTGATTCGAGTCTTATGACATCCATCGCAAGCATCGTCAAGAGAAGCAACTCTCAACTGTGCAAAATTTGCATCGCTATGAGGATCATGGCAAGCTGTACATGTAACCGATTGTACATCTGGGTACGGCGCACCTGTAACATTATGACCTAAGTTTTCAGTAACAAAACCCTGAGCAGTATGGCATTGGGCGCAATTTGCGCTGTTCATGTGTTCCTCCTCACCGGGTTCACCTTTCGCTTTTGCATGGGCAGTACTGCCCCACTCATAATTTTTGATGTGTCCGAATTTTCGACCATGGCATTGACCGCAAACATCTGCAGAGTAACTGACTGCAATTTTATTGTTCGATTTATCGCCCATGTGCAAACTGCCCGGACCATGACAATTCTCGCACTGTATATTTGAAACGTTTGCAAGTGTTGGGAAATTTGTTTTAATAGAATCCCAAACACCCGGATGTTGCGGACTTGGAATTGCAAAACCTAATCCTGTTGCAACATCATCCCATCCACCATTGACGGCAGTTCCGAGCGCATCGTAACCAACCGTATGACAATAAACACAGTTCCCTGAATAATGGTCACTGCTATCTACATTATATGCGAATATACCTGCGTGTCCGGTTTTTTCCCAATCGGCCATTTTAGAATCATGGCATCCGAATCCACAAGATGCAGGATCTGTTGCGGGTCCTGTAATATTTCCTACACCAACCCAATAAGCTGAGTTGATGTAAACGGTTGTTGCACCAGTACCATGACTTGTAGTTACGGTAAGATCTACTTTATATTCTCCGGTTGTATCCGGGATAAAATATGTTGTTGTATCTGTATGAACGATTGTTGCAAATCCACCGGGTGGATTTGTCAATGTCCAATCTTCAGTAATTATTGTATCAATCCAACTATTAATAGGATTGGTTCCGGAAGTATATAATGCTAATGCTTCCAACCAAACTTTTTGTCCCTTGCCAACATTTGGTAAACCACTTGATAAAGTGTTAAACCTCCCTGCGGCTTTTAGATCGGGTGAAACTCCTTTTACATTTATTCTTACAGTCTGGATCTGTCCGTAACACAGACTCCCCATGGCAAGAATAAGAAGAAGTATTAGAACATTTAATGACAAACGTGACATAAAACATCTCCTTTAATATGTACGTAATAATGAGTTAACCGGATAATTAGCGCAATATATATGCCATTTATCCAATGCAGCGGAATATACAAATTTAATTGAATTTTGCAAATTCTATCTTCCGATATCTCATCACTGATAATAACTGATGAGAATTTTAACTCACCATCCAACCCACTCGTAAATAGTCTTGATCAACTCACTTAATTACTCGCTACAGACTCGTCTGCAATCAATTTTAAATTGTAGAATTTTCTGTCCGAATTTTTGAGAAATTTTCAATTTATTTTTTTGCTTTATGAAAATCATCATTTCTTAAATGAATAGAAGATATTTTCATGAAAAATATTCTGGCATACAAATGAAACCTTCATGCTATCAAGAATGGAGAACGGTATGAAGGTAAATCTTAAATATGGATTTTTTTTAATCCTGGTTAATATGATCTCGCTTAATGCGTTATCTCAAAACCTCGGTTCAATTCGAATTCCATCATCGCAACTCGATTATGAATCTCGACATTGTATGAGATGTCACGATGGTTCTCGCGGACAAACGATTGAACTACGACCGGTAAACGCTCCGATTGAATTTGACCGCGGATTATGGATGAGAACAAAAAATCATTCTATCGGGATGTCGTACTCCGAAACTGAAAATAAAAATCCCCGAGAGTATGTACCGGTAGGTGCATTGAATCCGAACATTAAACTCATCGATGGAAAAATTGGGTGCTTGAGCTGCCATGTGGCAAAACCACAGCTGCTTGCATCGTTATCGGTTGAAACAAATTCTGCGGATAATGAATGTGGAGTTGATGTCGAAGGAACAACTAAAGCTTTTAAGGGAAACCTTTGTCTCTATTGCCATAGAAAATAATAATTCATTTTAAATAGCCCCCTCCATAATTCGCCGAGAAAGTTATCTCTTTCGGCGAATTTGTTTTGCTTTCTTTTTTAAAACTTTTGCTTCGTCACTTTTACCGACTTTCTCTAATAATTCTGCCCGAAGCATAGGAATTCTGTAATCATATGGTGAAAGTTCTGCGGCTCGGTTCATCTCCTCTTCTGAAACGCTGAGTCTACCCATCATTCCAAACAAATATCCCAAATAACAATGCGCAATCGCAATGGTATCGGATTGTTGCAACACTTTTTTTAGAATATCCAATGCTTGCGTGGTATCTCCCTGTTTCGCCGCAATCAATCCCGATAAACTGAGTGCTTCAATTGAACCCGGAATAATTTTAAGAGCAATTGAAATATTTTTATCTGCTATTTCGATGTTCGATTCCTCAAGCGCAACTTCGGTCAAGAGAATCAGTGGTTCTGCAAAACCAGTGTCAATAGAAGCTGCTTCTTGCGCATATTTTTTCGCAGTATCAAGTTCTCCGCGATTGAACTTCATACCTGCCATATTATAAAGACGTAGCGCATGTTTGTCGGGTTGACGAGAAAACTTGTGTTGTACAGTCAGATTGCGTTTCCCTTCAAATCGCTCACGGACAAACTCGAACAATTGTTCCCTACCCACGATAGTGAAACCAGAAAGATGATAAACAATCTTTCCTTGTTCATCTATAACAAATGTAGTTGGGACTGCAATAACACCATATTGGCGAAATGTTTTAAGCTGTTCATCGAAAACAATTGGAAATGATATTTTCTTCTTGCTTATTGTTTCGACAATCCGTTGCTTCAACGAGTCGGAAATTGCTTGTTGCTCTACACATACTCCAACAGCATCCAACACTTGCGTATGATAGCGATTATATAATTCTTCTACCGTATCAATCATTTCAATTGAGTCGTGACCCCATGTAGCCCAGAATAAAACGATCGTAAATTTTCCGGTAAACCGTTTCTCGGTTGAAAAAATGTTCCCGTTTATATCCTTCAGACTGAAATCCGGAGCTTGCGATTGCATCGCTAATTGGGAATAGACCTGTGTTACGGTGATTAAAAGAAATATTAAATATCTCATTTGACTTTTAATAATTACCATCACCCATTCTTTCAACGTGGATAACAATTATTCCTCATCCGTTTTTTCAATAAGGGTCTCGTTTTTATTTCTCTTATAACTAAATGGTGCATGGCATCCCGGAGAACATTTTCCGCCATTCGGTTCTTTCTCGAACTTGATCGGTAGCATCCACTGGCCGAATGGAACCGCCTCGCGGATGTGTCTGTCATAATTGCTCGCATGAGTTTCATGGCATGCACGGCAGGTTCGCCCTTTAACTTTTTTGTTGACATGAAGATAATGAAGATTCCTGCTACCATCCCGGAATCCCGTTAATGTCATGGTTGCAGGATCTTGTACGAGTGTATTTTGGTGACAGTTGAAACAAAGCTCATATTTCTCCGGAGCAAAGGGTGAATAAAACTCCGGCGGGTATGTTTGAGTTAAGAGGCGGAAATTTTGCGAGCCATGAACTTCATGGCATCCCGAACAGTCGCGTTCGCGGATTGGACCGTGCCAATTGATATTTTTATCGAACAATGTCTTCATATCCGAGAGTTTGCTGCCTTTCGCAACCAACTGCTTATCATGACATTTCAGGCAAAGCGTCATCGGTTCTTCTGTAAGTTGTTTTATATGGTTTGCCGTGTGCGGAGAATGACAAGCCATACACTTTTTTTCTTCATCAAGAGCTAAATGCTTCACCGACATTTTAGTCGTTGAATTTTGAATCGCAGGATGACAAGCAAAGCATTGATCCGGAGGGTTTGAACTTAATAAAAATTTTGCATCAGCACTGTGTGGATTATGGCACTTAGCGCAATTTTCACGTGCAGGTTTATGCATATTTTTTGCTGCCGCGAATGATTCCTGAAAATCTGTGTGACATTGAAAACAAAGCTCGTTAGTCTCTTTCGAAAGCAATTTCGATTTCTCGCTCATGTGCGGAAGATGACACGATAAACATTCACCTTCTGCTGCCGGTCCATGTGTGAATTTTTTAGTCATAAGATTTTTGGGGTGACACGAAAAACAGAGATCACTTGTTGAAGATTTCCTTAATTGAAATTGTCTATCCGACTGGTGAGGGTCATGGCACTTCGTGCATTCTCCTTTCGCAACAGGCAAATGTAGGTTTCCTTTTTTCTCCATCGGTTCGTGACATTTATTGCATGTCTCTTCTGAATTTTTTATCGGAACAAATTTATGTTTTTCATCTTTTACAAGTTGATGGCAGGTAATACATTCACCAACCGCAGCAGGGCCGTGCACAAATTTTGCCTTGCCAATACCGCTATGACACTTTGCCGTGACGCAAGATTCTTTTGGTTTTTCCTGGGCAAATCCTGTATTGCCTAATTTCAATGAAAGAATTAAAAAAGACACAATAATTATACAAATTATACGTTTCATATCAAGCACCCATAAAATATAATATTTGATTTGTGATGATCATGCCAAAATTATTCCGATTCATTTATTAAATCATGCAACAACCGGGAAATTAATTCCGATTGAACTTTGATGATGTTTCGTTGAATGGTGATCCCCTTGCATATACTTTTTCAGGAAAGAATTTTTCATCATCAGTCTGGTGGCAAGCAACAAATAATCTCTTCTAAATACATTCGTATCGGCTGAAAATTGGGGTACCTTCCACATATAAAATTGTTTATAACAATTTACGATAGCGTTATTAATCTCATCGAGTGTCATCGTTTTTGGTTTTACAATCGGAGTTATGAGATTATATTTTGAATAATCCCATTCTTCGATATAAGGTTTTAAATCTTTATATAAATCAGAGTAGGGCCAAGGTGTGATTGCAAGAAAATGTCCGAAATCGGGATTGTAGTGTTTAGCAAGCTCTAATGTAGTGGCTATTGATTCCTGCGTTTCATCCGGCATCCCAAGAACGAATGAGCATTCCGATATCATTCCGTTGGCAGCTATCAATCTGAGCGTCTCTTGAGATTGTTCGCACTTGATATCTTTCTTAAAAACATCAAGAGATGCCTGGTTGGTAGCTTCAACTCCGACATAAACGTGTAATATGTTTGCTTTGCGGTATTTCCATAAAATCTTTTCATCGCGAAGGATATCTTCAACCCGAGTTTCCATCAAAAGAGACATATCCATATTTTCATGAATCAATCTATCCAAAATCTCTTCCCAACGCTCACCGTTTTTTGTTGGATATTCATCCGATACCATCGCCACATTCACGCCGAATTTACTGTTGAGCAACTTAAGCTCATCAACAAATTTTTCCGCAGTCAATTCGCGATAACTCTTCTCCCAGAATTTTTGCTGTGAGCAGAAAATACAATCGTGCGGACAGCCGCGTGATGAATTAATCGTTGCCATCCTCGATTTGGGTAGAACGTAAAATGTATACAAACTGTAATCGAGCAAATCCCAAGCCGGATCAAGCGAGTTTAAATCGGTTACAAACGCCTGCGGACGTGTTGCAATAATTTTGTTTTCATCTTTATAAACAATCCCCGAAACCTTACCAAGATCATTGTCCCCATTGAGACAATTTAAAAGCGCGGGCATGGTTATTTCACCCTCTCCTCTCACAATGAAGTCTATGAACTGCGGAAAAAGCGAGAATAATTCATCGTACTGAAACGATGGATGAACATTCCCGAGCACGGTAAGAGCCGAAGGTTTTTCTTCTCTTGAAATTTTTAAAACTTCCGTTGCAGCAACGATACTTGCAGTGATAGAAGAAACACCGAGCATGTCGTATTCTTTACCGCGAAGATATTCCCGAATCTCTTCGAGCGAATGCTGAAGCGACATGCTGTCGTATATCTCCACATTGTAGCCATGCTTTCTTAATTCACCCGCGATATATACGAGTCCAAGGGGGGGCCAGAGTCCGGCAGACTCCAGAACTCCCGAATGATACGGCGGTGTTGCGAGTATTATATTTTTAATTTTCTTTTTCATTAAGGGACAAAATATTCAGAGTGTAACGATTTAGCCACGAACGGTAAAATAAAAATTGTGAAGATCGACATCGCGAAACATGTGACGAGGAACATTGCCGATTTTTTTCCGCGCAATTTCCAGAAAACACGTAAGTGAGCAAAGATACCATACATCAACCAGGTAATTAACGACCAGGTTTCAATCGGGTCCCAGCCCCAGTATCGTCCCCAGCTTACATCAGCCCAAATCGACCCGGCAATTATATTTATCGTCCAAAATATAAATCCGAAACCGGCAAACTTGTAACTGTAATCGTCGAGGATTTCCAGTGCTGGGAATTTCTGGTATCTAGGTTTCGATTCATTTTTTTCTTTTAGCAGATAGAGAACCGCAGCGCCTAAAGAAATAATGATCGAACCCGCGGCGAGTTTCGCAAAACCAACATGGAGAACTAACCAAAAGCTCCGCAAAGATGGGGGCAAGTTCACCATCTGAGGATTCGTGAACAATGCCACAGTAACCATAAAGAAAACAACCGGAATCACGAATAATCCTGCTGGTTGAATTTTTTTCCACTTCAAACTAAATGCTAAAAACAATACTACTGTAATCCATGCATCGGAGGATAGCACTTCATACCGTGTCATGTATGGACCGTGTCCCTGCTCTATCCATCTTAAAAGAAGTGCAACGGAATGCGGAATCAACCCGATTGCAGCAACTGCCAAAGCTTTTTTTATGTAGTTATCATTTTTAAAAACTAAACTGTATGCAAATAGAAATGTCGATACGATGTAGCAAACTACAGCCACCCAATGTATGATCACTTCATACTTCAACCATACGAGTTCCGACATTCAGTACTCCTTCCTCGATATAAAGTGATTCAATTAATTCATTGAACTCGTAATCAAAAATCGCTTTCTCTCTTCTTGCAACTCCTCCGAACGCAAGCTTCCAATTCTTTCCCACTTGATCAACAGAAATTAAAATCGTACTCGTCGGGAATACATAAACCATCACCAAGCCGATTAAAATTAATCCGAAACCGATGAAGGCATAAGGGACAAAAGGATTTTTCGTTACTATCAATCCGCTCCAGAATCGGATGTCAGAAAATGTCAGATTTGAATTTTCAAGTTTAATCGATTCACCCGGTTTAATGTTGCCCGAAAATTTCTTTTCACCTTGTTTGAATATTTCCATATAAAGTTCAGGATTCTTTAGTTCAAAAGATTGAATCGCGGGATCGGGAATCAATTTCATGGTCAGAATGTAATCTGTTGTCGGGAAATCGGACGTTCCAAAGTATGGTTTGCCTAATTTACCGGGGTGGTCAAGCGAAAAATAAGCAGGAATTGTTTGACCATCAATTTCAAGATTCAATCCAATTGTGTAACCAAAAGAAGTTGACTGATAAATTTTTACGCCATCAATTTCGTAAGGTTCATTGATAGAAAGTTTGGCGGGAATCGGCGACTCGTTATCTCTGCCGATTAATACGGAGCTTTTTAAAGATTTTATATCACCGTTGGAATAATATTCGGGTGAGAAATTTTGAAGCGAGACATTTATTGGCAGCGTGAACTCTTTCGCCAGCATACCGTTTTCTGTGTTTAAGAAATCTGCTTTCACACCGAAGAATGTATCTCTCTCAAGCAGCTGGACAAATCCCCTGTTCTGAAAAAGATATGTGCCCAAACCGGTAATAATTATGAGTGTTAAACCTAAATGAAAAACAGTTGTTCCCCATCTGCTGATGGGGTTCTTTCGCATTGAATACAAATTATCGGATTTATAGGACAACACAAATCCCTTCTTTTGAATTTTCTCTAAAATTATATCTAATGACTTTTTCTCAGAAATTAGAAAGGCAAAGTAATTTTTAAAATTCCTATCGGTAACAACGGAATTCTGCATTCCATCTGATCGCTTAACTGACAAATAAAGATTAAACAACGAATAGACAACAACAACAAGTAACACGGATATCACCACGAAAAATATTTCAGAAGTGAACACCCCATTAAGATTCAGAGATTCAGCTACATTGGCAAGAGTTCCGTTTGCTTCTTTCCATTGGTTGTACTGCTCTGGTGACGTGGCTGAAATTTGCGGAATAATCAATCCGATTAAACTCAAAATGCCAATGGAAGATATCAACAACAGAGCGGTTGAACGAGATAGAATAATATGTTGAAATTTTTTATGGATCATAACCACCTGCGTTTGAATGTGTTGTGCAACCGCTTTGAGTGCTGTAGCAATTTGATTTTGAATATCCGGTGCGACTAGCCGCTTTCTTAAACCCCCATATAACATTCACGTTTATAGCACCATCTCTGTATGCGTAAGGAGCAACATCAGAATTATAAGTAATTAACCTGCTTCGTTTAGCGCCATGAGGTACAGCTATATGGCAACTAACACATGGAATTCCAGTATAAGCTTTTCCGCCAATTGTTACAGAGCGAGAAGCATGTTCTGAGTGAGCATTATTTTGCCAAGTTGTGCCAACACGTAACGGATGACAACCTACACAGAAAAGATCGGTTGCCCAATTATTAGTGTTACTGTTAATGTCTCGAAGTGTCCACAAATTCGTTCCACCTGCATTTGTTGGCCAGTACTGAGCATTAGGTAGAGCGGCTGTCCCCCGCAACATAAATTTTCGAACAGAACCATGTGGACCTTGCGGAACAGTAGCAGATGTAACCTGATCGTTCCCGTGACAATCGGAACAATACATCGTTTGTGTGCCAACGCTGTTCCAAGCAGTAGACATTTGTGATGTTGCGAGTAATTTTGGAGTACCTGAACCCGTTTGGTTATTTAATGCGTATTGAACCGGATGAACTGATTTGTTCGCAACATTATATTCCATCGCCTGGTCGGTAATATTTATACCGGATGGACCAACTATGGTAGTTACACCATTAACAGCGGTTCCAAATGCGTTGTAAGAATGACATCGAAAACATATCTGATTTTCCTGTGTAACCGGATTGGTCGCTGTAAAAGTTGTCGGTTGGGTCCATATTGCGGCAGTACCTGGAATAACACCCCCAACACCGGTTAAGACATTTGATACGGCATTACTCTTCAATGTATGTAATCCATCTTTTGCCTGATGACCATTGTGGCAATCGTAACATTCGGCATGCCTGTTAGGAACATTTAAGCTCGTTGAGTTATCAGGATTTTTGTGTTTCGCGCTGACAGTATTCGTCGGATGTTTATAAGTTTTATTTGCCTGTGTTTGGATATCTTTTGTATTGGCTCCCGGAGTGGTTGAACCATGACAGCTTGTTTGATAACAAGTACTTTCCTCGGCAAAATCTAATAAATAAGGTATACCTTGACCGTTGTGCGATTGATGGCAATTTCGGCAAGCCCATTCACCAATTGTAGTAGCCGTTGATCCCGGTGGCGTATAACTTTGAGTAGAAGTTTTATGAATAGATGTTGCCCAATTTGTTTTATTATGGCAGAAGGTGCAAAGAGCTGCATTAGCGTTTGAGATTTGTAGAAATTTTCCGTTTGTGTTATGATGCGGTTCATGACATGAAGTGCATTCAACTTTACCGGTGGAGGCATCAGGATCCAATTTTATTGGAGTGGCCCATGGCCATGTTCTTGAAACCAACTCCGGATCCTTTGTAGGATCGTATCCGAATCCCACGGGATGATCGTTCGCTAAAGATGTACCCACATTCGTTGATTGAACTGCTGGCAATGTTGTTACACCACTCGCCATAGATATACTTCCTGCAGATCCAGATCCGGTGGTATTATAAACTGCACCGATAGCGATTGTTCCGTCGTGGCAAGCCAAACATAATTTTGATTTTGTACCCGGTTGCGTTGAGGCCGGATAACTTTTTGAAGTGAGATAGTCGCTACTATATAATGTATATGTAGCTGCAGTCGGTTGATGATTCCATAATTGTGAAGTAACTTGTTTACTGTGCGGAGTGTGGCAAAATACGCAAATCTGAGTTTCGCTGGTTGCTTTAATTGTACCGGTACCTGTTGTGCTTAAATTATGTTTCGAGTTTATAATACTTGTCTGAGAATAGCCTAAACAGAACATCAAGAATGAGGTAGACCCGGTTAACAGTATTTTTAAAAATTTTAATTTCACTTCATATACCTGAATATCTGCAATCGTTTATTAAGTGAATCGACAATATAAATTGTATCATTTTTGTCTATAGCTATACCGCTCGGATTCATAAACTCACCATCACCTGAACCTTTGCTTCCAACAACTAATAATAACACTCCATTATTATCAAAAATTTGAAAATTATCCATCAACGCATCCGTTACATAAACATGACCTTCAGAATCGAGCGCAATCGACTTGGGGTTTGCAAAACTGCCCCCGCTGTTTCCTACCCCCCCGAATTGTCCCATGAACTTGCCGGACGCATCACACATTTGAATCCGAAAATTCAGCGCATCCACAATATACATTGAGTTGCCAGCGCATAACTGGACCGGATAATTAAATTCTCCATCTCCACTGCCGCGTTTCCCGAATTCTGATATGTAATTTCCGCTCAGATCGAAAACGAAAATTTTATTCTGCCCCGTATCAACAATATATAACTTCCCATTGATGATCTGAATACCTGTGGGTCTTACAAAATTATTCCGGATTACGAATTGCAGTGAGAGGTCATCGTCTAAAACTAAAATTTCTTTCCGTTCCGAATCGGAGATATATAAATAACCATTCGATGCAAAAGCCAAACCTACGGGTGATTGAAACCGGCCAATCTTTGTTTCTGTGATGACTGAATATTCTTTATCATCCAGATTTAAAATGTGAATACATTTTGCACCCGGATCGGATATATAGATAACGCCCGATGGGGAAACCGTAATTCCGACCGGTTGAACAAATCCGTGCCTGGTTTCCATCCCGCCGAACAAAAAACTCAGCACACGAGAAAAAAATCCCTTCTCTGATGCTACCTCATCTAAATTTGAAATTGTGCGGAGATGTTTTACTCTCGTTTTTTGTGGTAATTGTGGCCAAACAAGTTCCGCGGAAGAACTTTGAGGCACTGCTTGTTCCATCAAAAAAATAGTGCTAAGCGATAATATTATGACCCGACAAATTTTTAACATGCTTAATTATAATATTTTCTCGCATTGAAACAAAGCAGTGCCTTAAGTTAAATATTTACTTTACGTGGCATGTAAAACAGAGTTCGCTGTTGGAATTCGATACCCTTAAAAATGTGGACACACCGGTAACACCATGCGGATCATGACAACTACCGCATTCGAGTGTTGCTGACGCTGCGGTTGTACCGTAAAGAGTTAACGATCTCGTCGGTGATGTTGCATCGACAGATACTTTTGTACCCGCAACTGTTTCCGTTCTTAAATCAGCATCTGTTAATCGACTTGTATTGTAAACAAAACCAATCGGGTGATCATTGGTTAGGTTTGTTCCAAGCCCCGTGTACCCTGTTGTATCAATTTTACCTGGAGCTGTAAAAACCGGAGCTGTTCCGGCACCGCTACCTGGATTATTCACAACGCTTGCCAATGTTATAGTACCATCGTGGCAGCTTAAACAATTTTTCGATACTGCACCCGGTTGCGGAACGGTTTGCTCCATAGTCGGACTGGAATAAACCGCATATGATGCAGTAGAGGCAGTCCGATTCCAGAGCAAGCTTGAACTCTGTGTAGAGTGTGGAGTATGGCAAAAAACGCAAACCTCGGTATAAGTGCTAGACGTGGTTTTCGGACCGGTTGTGGTTGAACCGAATGATAAATCGTGTTTACTGTTTCTGATCTGTGCAGATCCAACAACTGCAACAACCAAAATCAGTGTTATGATGTTTAGTAAGTATTTCATACGTAACTCCTTTAAGATATTAATTAATTATTACTGTTATTACTATTATTACTTTTATTATTATTCATTACCGATAAACTGAAAAACCTGAACGCGTGCGTTTAACTGATCTACAACATAAATATAATTGTCTTTATCTATAAAAATTCCAGCAGGTAATTGAAATTCAGCAATACCTGCACCTGCCTGTCCAACAAACATCAACGCTTCACCTTTATCGTTGAACAGTTGGAAATTATCGAATGCGGCATCGACGACATAAATATGTTCGAATGAATCGAGCGCTATACCTTTGGGACGTGAAAAATTCCCGGGTGTATTTCCAAGTTGTCCGAATTTTGATATGAAGTTCCCGTCAATATCGAAAATCTGAACTCGTCCGTTTATAGTATCAACTATATAAACTTTATTATTACGTACTGTGATATTTGTCGGAAAATTAAACTCGCCATCATTACCACCCCGCTTGCCGAACGTGAATAAAAATTTACCTTCATCGTTATAAACTTTAACCAAATGATTATTAGTGTCGACAATATATAATCGGTTAGAGGTCGAGTCATAAGCTATTCCCGTTGGTGAAGCAAATTCATTTTCTTCTCCGATTCCAAATAATAGATTACCCTCTATGTCGTACGCAAAAACACGCTTAACTTTTGAATCGGCAATGAACACTTTATTTGATGGAGTAATTGCAATACCGATCGGAGATTGAAGCTTCGCGCTTCCTTTATCGCCGATCAATCGAATTTGTTTTTGAGTAACATCGAATACGAATACCTTTTTCAAACTCGTATCTGAAACATAAATATTCTTTGTGGCATCAACCGCAACAGCATACGGCCGCTCGAAAGTTGTACCTGCATTTTCACCCGCAAGCGCTTTTAGAACCTTATCAATTCCTGATGATTCAAAAAAATCTTTTCCTTTTATGATATTTACCATTTTTATTCGGGGTGTTTCGGGTGGCGGAGGCCAGACATAATCAGGAATTGCTTCCTTCGATGCGCCGCAACCGAAAAGCAAGAGTAAATAAAAGTATATAATTATATGTGTAAATGATTTCATTATCTTTAGATTGTTCAATTATTGTGCCTTTATAAATTATCGTTTTAATTCAACTAATACGGTTTTCCATATCACAAATGATATTAATTGTGCCATATAACACTATGCGAAAAAACATAAAATTTAGGACTGGAGCGTTAATTTCGTTAATGCCGGAACTAACAACTCCAATCCTTTCTCTCAGGCAAGGGGTATTGCGAAGAGAGTTATTTATGATTTCAAATTTTAGCCTTTGGATCTTGGAATCAATCATTTATAATCCAATATTAAAAGGTCTTGCTATGCTGAACCAGATGTCGTGACGGGTATCTATGAACCTGAATTCCTGCAACCGCAACTGAAATGCAAGTGCCCGCCAGCCATAAACGAATTCGATTGTTTGTTCAAAATATGGTCTTCTATAATATATATCATACGATCGGTTGAGACGATAATTCATTGATAGATCTTGTATAAAGAAACGACCACTATTTATATTTGCCATCAGTCCGTATAAATGGCCTGAAATACCGTTTGATATCCAACTTATACTACCTTCAACTGAAATTGTAAAAGGGCTATATAAGTAGAGAGACATATTCAATTGCTCTCTTAATTTTATCGTTTGATATTTATAAAAAAGCTCGTTTGTATTTGACCGTCGTTCATTGTGAAATTCAACACCTGTTTGAGAATTTATTTCGTACGGTAATGTTTTACCGAGCGTCATATTCAACATATTATTTATCTCATCTCGCCCAAGATATCCCTTAATCCTGGTCATGTTAAACGATTGATTAACGTTTATTTGATATCCACCCGATGTAGTTTGAAGACTGTTTGTCAAACCCCCAACGTAAGACCTCTGACCTAAAAGGGAAACTTGCTTTGCATAACCGAACGATAATCCGTTGGAAAATGTGATGTCGCTGATCGATCTCATATGTTGTATTGTTCCGGTTCCTGTTAAATTATCGGTGCGTTGTTTGTAACTGCCGTTCTGCTGAAGATAAATATCGTAAGTCGATTGGTTGCCAAACGAAATTGCGTAATTAAAATTTTCATTCTGCAAAAACTGAATAGTTTGTCCTATACCCAGCGTTGTTGACGATGCTGATTGAGAGCTTGCATTTCGAGTCAATATATTAGTGTTAAGCCTGAATTTCTCGAACAATGTACCGTTATAAATACCATTGGCATTTATCATAGATGTATTTTCGAACTTATAATATTCTGAAGTAATATCTGCATGATGATTGGGGGAAAATTCTTTGTTACCGCTCATCTGGAACCGGAGGTACCTTAACCTGTTGTTCGTAAAACTTTCGTAATTCTCACTAAGAGACCCGGATAAACTAAACGAACCATCCTGTGTGGATTGAGACATATTAACAATAAGCTCCTGCATAACTTGATTGAACCGGTTCAACGACAGATCCGACCAATGACGGTTTCGTTGATATGCAACGGATGTTGTTGGCAAGAATTTTAAACTCATGGTCGACAACTCAATGCGCTGTTGTTGTTGCCGATAGTCATTGAAGCCGACATTAAATTTACTGAATTGTGAAGATGATTTGATTTGTTGATCTCTGGCAGAAAACGATAGTCGCACCGGCAATCGTTGCAGAGCATTGACATTCAGATCATAGAACCCGATAACGGTTTGCTTGTAAGAACTGTTGACTCCGGCAAAAGATGAAGTGTTATAATTTATATTGATGTTGGTGCGGGCATCGAAGGAAAAAATCATGGGGGACAAAATATAACCCGCCGTCCCCAAAATAAATTGTGGATTCTTGCGTACCAATTTATAAAAAGCGCCGCCGCTATAAGCATCCTGATATTGATGCTGATACCTCAGTTCACCACCAATTGATGAAAACTGACTGACCCCATTATAAATAGATAGCACTAATAAAAGCGCTATAATAAATACTCGCTTCACTTTTCCCCTTGCCAAAATTGTTTGTGCGACTCATCTTTGAGATGAGCCGCACAATATTAACTGTTGCTTACTTAATATGACATGAAATACAAAGAACGCCACCATCGCTTGAAACACGAGTCATTTTGCTCGTGCCATGCGGGTTGTGGCAGCTACCGCATTGCATCATATCGTTGTAAAGCGGTAAATTGTTTAATGGGGTGGCTTGTAATGCGCCGTCAGCAGTTACTAATGCTGCGTCGTATACAAAGTTCACCGGATGTGTATGTGATAAACCGGTTCCATATTTGGTTCCACCATGAAGATTGGCTGCATCACCAACTGTCTGGTTTTCTATTGCGGTTGTCCATGTGCCACCATAGGGGCGTTTTTCATATGCTGTTGTGGTGAACAACGCACTACCATCGTGGCAGCTCATACACATTGAACTGACATTATCCTGACCAGTCGCTAATGCGGTTGGTGTGGCATCCATTGTTGCGCTTGAATAGACACCATATGCGGTTCCTGCTGTCAACGCTTTACGCGACCATAGCGGTGCTTTGATTCCGGTTGAAGGAACGTGTGGGGTATGACAATATGCGCAAACCTTCTCCGATGCACCCTTGATGGTGTTCGCAGAGGAAGCTGCAAAGTTGTGCTTACTTGTAGCCATTCCTAATGTTGGTGTTTGACTCATTACGAATGTTGTTGCTACGAGTATCATTACTGCTACAACTAAAAGTTGTTTCATAAATTACTCCTTGATTAATGATTTTGTTTTTACTGCCTCGTGATTGAACAGAATCCTTTCCCTCATGAGGCATTGAGGAAGTGGATTTTTGATTTTTAACTAATCTACTTTTAACAGTTGAAATACCTGTATCCTCTGGTTCAACTGGTCTGCAACGTAAATTGTATTTTTTTGGTCGATTGAAATTCCGACTGGATTTTGAAATCCCCAATTATCTTTATTAGAGAACCTACCTACATACATAAGCAGTTCAAAATTCTGATTAAAGATCTGATAGTTTTGATGCATTGCATCGACTACATAGATATTTTGATACGTATCGAGAGCTATACCCTTGGGACGTGCGAATGTGCCAAAGATATTCCCTTGCTGTCCGTATTTCCGTAAAAACTTTCCTTGTGAGTCGAACTGTTGTATCCGGAAATTAAACGCATCCACTACATAAATATTTCCTGCCGTATCAACTGCAACGCTTTGAGGGAAATTAAATTCACCATCTGCATCACCGCGCTTACCTATCGTCAATAATGAATCTCCGCTTTCGGAATAAATAAATACCTGATGATTTTTGTTATCTGCAACAACCACCCGTTTATTCAATTTATCGTATTCAACATCAACCGGGTTCTGGAAAGCACCTGACTTTCCGATAAGATTTAAAAATTTCCCTTCAGGAGTAGTGACAACAACCTGACCAATTTCTGCAATACCGATGAATAATTTCCCATTTCCGTAAGCAAGTCCAAGCGGATTGCCGAGCGGAACGGGAATATTTTCTCCAAGAACTGAAACCTTTTTCTGTTTTTCATCAAAGACTATGATACCCTGCGCAACATCGGTAACAAAGATTAATCCATTACCATCGCTGCAAACATCGAATGGACGAGAAAGTGCGATGGTTCCTGTTTTCCCGGTTAAAGCTTGAGCGAAAATTCCAAACTTTGAAAGAAAATCGTCTTCACTCGAAAAAGTTTTTACATATTTAATGCGTGCTTCATCAGGCGGGCTGGGCCAAACAACATCTTCTTTCTGAATATTCTTTGAACCACATCCATAGAATGAGTTGGCACAAATTACTGTTACAACTATCAATATTTTTTTCAATATATCTTTCATAATCAACATAGATAAACTTTACTTGTGTGGATCATCCTTTTTTTCGTTCTTCTTATCATCCGGATTTCCCGGTTTATTGACTTCTTCTTCAGACGGAATCGGTTGAATAGTTTGCCCGATACCTTTTTCCTCTGTAGACATTTTTTCCATATCTTCAAATGATGGAATAACAACCTTCAGTGCTGCAGGCGGCTTCGGAGACAAGTTCAAATCGGCAGTGGCAAGTGAAAAGCCAGCGGAAAAAATCCACGACGACATCGGCTTAGAGTGCATATAACCACCGCTAATTTGAACGCTGATGTTGGAAAAGATTCTAACCATTCCGCTCAGCATACCTTGTTTTTCTCTCATCCCGAAATAATTATAGATGCCTTCACCGCCAATTTTAAATTCACTGCTTAGAGGATATGTTCCGCCAACGGCAGTCACCGGTAAATATTTATGGTTAATATTCATAGCTCCGGCAATTACGATTGGATTAAAATTACCAATCGATCTGCCGCCGATGAAGAAGAACCGCGTAGTATTCTGTGGAAACAGTCCCTTCTCAGACGAGAGCGGTGATGAGATGGTTTCACACCAGATGGCAAGATGCCCAATCACAGGAACCCTGAACGGCAGAAGAAACTTACCACCGATTCCATATGAGACATCTGAACTGATTGCACCTGTTTGCTCGCTGTACATTGAAATAAACGCTTCGAGATTTGTCGAAAATCCGCCATGAAGAGTGTACACATTAAATCCTTTCATGCCGCCACGAAGGAAATCAACGCGACTCATATTGACACGCAACTGGGAAGATGGCGCAACGGAAATTGTGGGAGCTATGACGATGCTCGATCCGCCGGAAATTCCTAAATCGGTAAATGTTGTTTGCGCGGTGGCAATAGTTGCCATAGCAAACAATAAACAGAGTGATCGGTATGTATTTACTTTTGATGACATTGCATACACACTGCCATTGAACCGCCGCCGGCTTTCAACAATGATTGGTTTTCAGAGCCATGCGGTTTGTGGCAACTTACACATGAAATTTCTTCGTTCGATTCTTTATTCAATTTCGAAAATCGGAGCGGATGCTTATCAACAGGGTGATTCACGAGATGATTTTCATGACATCCCGTGCACAACCTATAAATTTCTTTTTTTAATATATTCGGTTGATCGGACGCATGCGGTGAATGACAGATACCACAATCGTTTGCCACCGGATGCTGCACCGCTGAGTTTTCAACTTCATCTTTTTTCTCGGAGTGGCAATCGTAGCAAACACCCGGTACTCCTTTCGCAACAATTTCAATATTTTTTTCTGCTGATCGTTCATGGCAAACTGAACAATCTTTAGGTTCTGCTGCGGGTCCATGTTTCACTAATCCTCCGGCGATTTGCGTGTGACACAGGCCGCAATTCTCGCGCAAACCTTGGGCATTCACTTCACCGGGTAATTCTTCATGACAGGTCGCACATGTCGATGCAAGTTGTGAACCATGGAAATGTGCTTCACGCGATTCACTGCTTCGAGCGTCTGATACGAACCGGATGTAAAATTCTTTCGAATCGTTTTTATTACCGTTATCGGCAAAATATATTCTGTTCACACCGGGCAATAATTGTATCGACGTGTAATATAAAATCTGATCAGGATTAAGTGGGTCGAGATGAGTTGAAGTGTAAACGGTATCTTTCCATCCTCTAATATGAAGCAGAACATGTGAAGCACTTATATTTTGAACCTGATTGATAATTTCGGCGAATTGCGGTAATTGCCAAAAAGATCGAACAGTTACAGTATCTGTATAAGAAAAATTAACCGAATCGGCTTTTGAGAATCCGTTGTAAAACAGAAAAGAGGTAGATACTAATTCGAGCGTCGACTTCGGAGGAAATAATTTAAAAACCTCTTTGGCAAAATTATCTTTATTGGTCTTGTTGCTGATATCAATCAATTTTTCAACCGACCATTGAGTGGAAATTAATAAGCCGGCCGTTTGTTCCTTTGGTGCCGATATTAAAAACAATTGTCCCTGATCGAATGCGAGCGAATCCGGATATATCGGTGCTAGAACCGTTAATGTAGACCTCGGTGCATCGCCCAGAAAACAGACAATGCAAAGAACGAATAGAATTGATATTGTGAGATATTTATTAATCATTTGTAGAAACAGTGAAGCGTATGAATTATTTGTGCATGTTTAATGCCAGATTATTTCATTATTTATTAACTATTTTCGGCATTTTGGCAACCACCCTTTGGGGTGGTGTGTGCCATTACACTCATACGATTGCGTGATATATCTTCAAGGTTGAGAACGGGTAAATCGTGATTTGGTATAATGTTAACTGGATTTACAGACTAAGAAATCAGTGCTTTCACTTTCTAAGATTTGAAGTGAATCTGCTTAGAAGATCTGGAATCTCAGCCAGGTTAAAAGGTTTTTCAATGAAACGATCGACTGAAGATTGTAAATTATTTTGGTATGCGAGAGAGTCTCCATAAGCACTCATCATAATAACAGGCACATTTGGGAAATTTGCTTTTATTTTAGAAGCGACCTGAAAACCATCTATATTCGGCAGCTTGTAATCTGTCAGCACAATGTCAAAATGCGATGATAATGATTTTTCAATCGCTTCCTCTCCGCTATCAACTATAGTCACGGCAAAACCGGCTTTCCTGAGAACGTGAGATAACGACCATCCGATAAGAGCTTCATCTTCTACGATCAAAACTTCTATCAGTGAACTTTGTTTTTTGGGTATAGATTCAATAAGATTCATAGCAGACTTTAATAAATGACAAAGTCTGTGCCACCAATCTCATTTCATAAAATGGTAGAAAAACTAAGAATTGGATTATTGATGAATTATAAATCTAATCAGTTGTGAGTTAAATAACTCAACTGAGTGATTCGCCTCATCCGTCTCATAATAGATTGTGCTTCTTCATTCTGTAGCGCAGCGTATCTCGGCTGATCTTCAAAATCTTGGCAGCTTGCGATTGGTTGGAGTTAGTTTTTTCAAGCGCTCTCGATAAAATTTGCTTTTCTATATCATCTAACGATTGACCAGATGAGCCAAGCTCGAACGCAAATTCGGGTTTTTCATGTCTTAATTTATGAATGTGCCCTAGCTCTATCGAGTGCGAAAAAATATATTCTCCATCGTCCATTAAAACAGCACGTTCAACAACATTTCTTAATTCGCGGACATTACCGGGCCATTCATATTCTAAAAATATTTTTTTTGCTTCCTCAGAAACACCTTTAAAATTCTTATGAAAAGCAATGTTGAATTCATGAACGAAATATTCGGCAAGCGTTATGATATCGTCACCGCGATCACGAAGCGGCGGCATTTGAATAGTTGCAACGTTTAATCTGTAATACAAATCGGAGCGAAATTTATCTTGTTTCACCAATTGTTCGAGCGGTTGATTTGTTGCAGCAATGATGCGGACATCGACACTTATATCATGAGTCCCACCCACTCTTTGGAATACCTTTTGTTCCAGCACTCTTAACAATTTAACTTGAACTTTTGGAGATATATCTCCTATCTCGTCGAGTAAAATCGTTCCGCTATCAGCAATCTCAAATAAACCCTTTTTCTGTTGACGAGCATCCGTGAAGGCGCCTTTCTCGTGACCGAATAATTCGCTTTCAACAAGCGTTTCCGTAAGCGCAGAAAAATTCACAGGTAAAAAAGATTTATCACGCCTATCGCTGAGAAAATGAATCGCTTTTGCCGCAAGCTCTTTTCCCGTTCCGCTCTCACCGGTAATCAACACCGTTGTGCCGCTGCTTTGAGCAATTTTATTGATCTGCTCACCAACCTTCTTCATTGGCGGAGACGAACCGAGTATTCCGGAAAATCCGCCGTTCTTTTCTTGATCTTTCAACAATTGTGCAACCTGACGTTTCAATCGCGTTGATTCGCAAGCTCTCTCGAGGATTATTTTTAATTCTTCGATATTCAACGGTTTAGTTATATAATCAAAAGCTCCCAGCTTTAGCGCCTTAACTGCGGTATTGGACTTATCGACTGCCGTCAACATGATTACTGGCATAATTCTGTTGGTTTGCTGTATTTCAGTCAAAAGATCTATTCCTGTCCCATCTGGTAACATCTGATCTAAAATCATGATATCGGGATCATTATCGTCGATTGCCCGGCGAGCAGAATTGACCGATTCTGCTTCGATAACTTCGAATCCGCTCTTAATTAATTCTTGCTTCAACGACCATCGGATCAGACGCTCGTCGTCAACAATCAATATTTTTTTGCAATACATTTTACCGTGACTAGTCTATTTTTTTGGGAAGTATTATTGTTACTGTTGTACCTACATTAACATGGCTTTCAATCGAAATTGTTCCACCATGTTGTTCAATTATGCGTTTTGTAATCGTCATCCCCAATCCTGTGCCTTTATGTTTAGTAGTATAGAATGGTTGAAAAACACAACTCAATTGTTCGGCTGGAATTCCTCTCCCGGTATCTCTAACTTCAATTTTTACTTTTGTTTCTGAATCGTAAACAAGGACATCAACTACTCCTTTACCGTCAAGCGCTTGCAAAGCATTTAATGTGATGTTCCATAAAATTTGCTGAATTTGTTTTTTATCGGCATTTATTGAGATTTTATTTGACGTGAGATTGGTACGGATATCCGCGTTTATTTGTTTGCTTTGGGGAGATAACAACCCGATTGTTCTTCGAATAATTTCAGCAATATCTATTTCAACAAATTCAGGTTTAACCGGTCTTGCGTAACTCAACAAATCGTTAATCGCATAATTTACTCGTTCAAGTTGTGCTATCATTTCAGCAATAATTTCTTTTCGTTCATCATCAACTTTTGTCTCGTTATTGAAAATATGCAGAGCTCCAAGAACTCCGGCAATAGGATTTTTTATCTCATGGGCGATTCCTGCAGCCATTTCTCCTGTGGTTGCTAATCTATCTGCATGTTCCATCTGTATTTGGTGAAGATCACGAATTTTTTCGTTAGCATCGTTCAACCGATATGTTAATCGGTTGAATGCACGCATGACGCTTGTTACTTCATCTTCCCTTTCTGGGACTATCAATTCACTGAATTGTACTCGTTCTCCTTTTTCATATCTATCAATCTGCTGTTCAACTTCACCGATTTGATTCCGCAATTTTTTTATGGGGCGTAAAACCACGACAAGAAGTGCAATGAAAAGCATCGCAGCAAGACCAACGAACGTTATGATTGTCATTAAAATATTCGTCGTTCTATGCTGCATCGCAACACTGCGGATATCATCCATAGATATTTTTACGCCAAGAAAACCTTTTGTCGATGTTGGCTCGGTATGACATCGAAAACAATCGGTTTTTTTTTCTATGGGAGTTATGATGTACTCATATGTTAATCCATTCTCATTAATAAATAAGAATTTTTCACCGGGATATTCAGGAAGCGCTTTAAAACTTTCGATTGGTAGTTTTTCTGTCCTCCCACTTGAACTGGCACCTAATTTTATTTCACCATCTTCACCAAGAATCAGAATATCGGTCGCCTGATGGGTTGAAACCATCCTGTTCAACGCTGATTGCAACTGCTGATTTTCACCACTCATCATGATATATTCGAGCAGAGTCTTGCTTAACTCTGCCACACCGTGGGCTTGCGATTGTGAACCCCTTTCTAACATTCTATAACCGGTATAGTGGGCAAAATAAACGAACCCCCCGCCAGCGAGAATGAACACAAACAGCATGGCAACGGCGATTTTTGCCGTTAATGAGGGAAATATCTTATCAAGGAGCTTAATTATGTTGATATTATTAATATGCACTTACTAAGATAAGAATTTTTTTTGAATTTTGTTGCGTTAAATCACGCATCACTGCTTTCTTGCTGTTTTCAGAGATTTAATTGAATTAAAAAGATACGATTATCTGAAAAGAAAAATAATTATAAGTCTGACTTCAGGAGGGAGAGATATTGAAACGAGGTATTAATATTCTCAAAAGTTAAAGATGAATTCTTTTGAAAATATTTTTCGAAAGGAAATATTTTTAGTTTACAATTTTTAATAAAATTGTGGACAGAAAGATTCTTATTATTGAGCGCAATCTCCAACTCGGTGCGACAACTATTTTTATATATGCCGGGGAATGGTTGAACATTACCATTAATTGAGTATGTGATAATATCACCATCATCGGATAATTTAATTAAAGAATGTATAACTTCTTTTTCAATCATGGGAATGTCGCACGATGTAACAAATAAATTTTTACGGATGTTTATCATCGCAGCATGAATGCCAGCAAGTGGTCCAGAATTTTTATAATGATCGTTGTAAATTGGCAGATTCATAAATTTATATACTTCCAAATCATCCGAAATGACAATTACTTTTTCAAAAAAATATTTCAGTGTTTCAGCGATATGTTGAATAAACGGTTTGCCGCGGAATTCGAGCATTGCTTTATTCTGTCCCATCCGTGAACTTTTCCCGCCGGCGAGGATTACCCCAACGATATGTGTTCTTAATTCTATCAATCAATTATCCCAACACTTCTGTATTAATTATTTTTGGTACGGTAACGATATAGATTTCATCACCGATTTTAACAATCCCACCTTTTAGTACTCGCGCGAAGATGCCCTCCCGAGGCATAACACAATCACCTGCATGATAATAAATTGCGCATTTGGAATGACATTCTTTTCCGATTTGAGTTATTTCTAATACTGACCCTCCAATAATTATTTTGTCACCGATGAATAATTGTGGAAGATTCAAAAATTCTGTCGTGATGTTCTCTGCGAAGGCTCCCGGTCGGACGTTTAATCCCTTTGCGTGCATCTTTTTAATGCTCTCAATTGCAAGAAAGCTTATCTGACGATGCCATTTGCCGGCGTGTACATCACCTTCTATCCCCCAGTCTTCGATGAGCTTCACGCCATCAACATTTGTCTTGGGGATCCCTTTTTTCTTGCTGATATTAAGGGCAACGATTTTGCCTTTTGATTCGTTATTAGTCATTCGTATTTCGTTATTTGCTGTTTGATGTTAAAAAGCTTTGAGCAGTGAGCTTTGAGTATGTAGAATCAGTTCAATCATTTCACTTCATCAACTCAACTTTAACATTAGAACCCTTTTTCAGGATCAACGCTTCTACCGGGAAATGAATTAAACAATTGGCATCTGCCATTCCGCTGAGCATATGAGAACCTTGCCCTTTTGTTGGTGTAACAACTATTTCATTTCTCGAATTGGCTGTAAGCAATCCACGCACTAATTCAAGTCGACCTGAACGCTTCTTTAGCTCCTCATCCAATTTCGCGCATAATATTATCGGCTGATGTTTATTTTCCCCCATCATCTTTCTGATAGCCGGTTTTACTATTTGATTGAAGATGAGCAGCGAAGCTACAGGATTTCCGGGCAAGCCGAAAATAAGCTTCTTTCCTTTTACTCCGAAGTAAGTCGGCTTTCCAGGCTTAATGGCGATTCGCCAGAATATTTTCTTAATCTTTAATTTATCAAATATTCCCTGCACGTAATCATACTCACCCACTGAGATTCCACCAGAGACGAGTAATAGATCCGATTTCTTTAAACCGAGTCTAATCTTTTTCAACAATTCAGCTTTATTGTCTTTAGCAATACCTAAATTAATTGCATCAATATCCATTTGTCTCAATGAGGAGGAAAGAGTATAAAAATTTGAATCGTAGATTTGTCCGAATTTTAATTTCTTTCCTATTTCAACAAGTTCGTTGCCCGTTACCAGGACAGCGACTCTTGGTTTTTTAAAAACTCTGATCTTTTTAATTCCTAACGAAGTCAACAATCCAACAACCGAAGGACTGATTTGTGTATACTTCGGAAGGATCATTTTCCCTTTTCTAAATTCTTCACCTTTGTATCGAAAATTATCTCCTAATTTTGGCGAGGTATAAAAGAAGATAGTGATTCCTTCCTTTTTTGTAAATTCTTTCATCACCACAGCATCGATGCCAGAAGGAATTGGTGCACCGGTTAAAATTCGTAAACATTCGCCTCGATGTATTTTAATTTTCGAAGAATCACCTGCTTTAATTTCACCAACTAACTTTAGCGCCGCGGGATTTTCATCGTTTGCATTTATGAGGTCTGCGATCTTGACACCATAACTATCCACGGCTGAAGAAGTAAATCTCGGAAGATCGGAAATTGCGGATAGATCCTTAGCTAAAAATAATCCCAAAGAATCTTCGATGTTGACGACTTCGGTGCCAATACCACCGGAATACTTCAGCACTAACCGTAATGCGCTATTATAATCTGTTAACATTGTAATTATTCGATTTGCATTGTTTAGTGAGTTTCCATCCACAGCATTTTAAATGCGTGTAATAACGGCGGAAAAAGTGCGTCGAGAGATTCGGTAACACCTTTCTTTGAACCCGGCAGATTTACAATAATTGTTTTGCCGCGAATACCGGCTTTACCTCGCGAGAGCATTGAGTATGGCGTACGTTCTTGCCCGTAAACGCGCATCGCTTCAGGAATTCCGGGAATTTCTCTTTCGATTACTCCCATGGTTGCTTCGGGAGAAAAATCCCTCGGACTGAATCCTGTGCCTCCGGTTGTCATAACCAAATCGAGCTTCATATCATCCGAGTAATCGATTAATTTCGATTTAATCGTTTCTGCATCATCGGGGATAATGGAATAATCAGCTACAATAATTCCATGTTTAACTAATCTGTCTTGAATTATTTTTCCAGACTCATCGCTTTTCTTTCCCGCAGAAATAGAATCCGACATTACAAGCACCGCGGCACGCAAAGGTTTTTTGAATTCAGTTTTAAAATCAGACTTGCCACCTTTTTTACTGATGAGTTTGATAGATAAAATTTCCATTTCTTCATCAAACATTTTCATCATGTCGTAAAGTGTAAGAACGGCAACGGATGCAGCCATCAGCGCTTCCATCTCAACGCCGGTTTTGTAAATCGCTTTTACTGTAATTGTAACATCAATTTTCTTATCCCCCAACTCAAAATCGACACCAACATAATCAACAGGGATCGGGTGACAGTAAGGAATAATCTGACTCGCGTTTTTTGCTGATTGAACAGCAGCTACTTTTGCAACAGAAAGGGGATCGCCTTTGGGGATTTTATTTTGATGGATGAGTTCAATAGTATTGTTTGATAATTTGAGCGTCGCGCGCGCAACCGCAGTCCTCAGTGTTTTAGTTTTATTTGAGATATCGATCATAATGCTGATTCACTGTTAGTTGTAATTAGGATTTTATATTTAGTACCGTTTTTACTTTTTAATTTTTACTATTTAATTGATATTAACCACCTATTTGTATCATGCTTCTATTTTCAATTTTTACTAATTCTTCCGAAACAGGATGTTCAAATTGTTTTTGCAGAACAGCCGAGCGAATTATTTTTTCAATTGATTCATCGGATCGATTGCTTCGTAACGCAGAATGCAAATTAATTTCTGCTTGATGAAAAAGACAAGACTTGATGGAGCCATCAGCAGTCAGTCTGATTCTGTTACAGGTTCCACAGAAATGATCTGACATCGATGTAATGAAACTAACCGTTCCAACAAACCCATCAATCCAAAAATCTTTTGTTACCGAATTTTCAGACTGAGATTCCACAGGTTGCAATTCAAACTTCTTATCAATAGTTTCCATCATCTGTTGAAATGAAACAAATTTTGCCCGATTCCACTGATTAAACTTGAACGGCATATATTCAATGAAGCGGACATTGATCGGTTTTCCTCTCACAAATTCGATAAAATCCAGGAGCTCATCGTCGTTGATACCCCCCATGACTACCATATTCAATTTCAGTGGTTGAAAACCCGTTTCAAGCGAAGCATATATTCCATCAATGACATCATCGAAATGTTGCCTGCCTGAAATCATTTCGAACCGCGAAGGTCTAAGAGAATCTAGACTGACATTCAAATTGGTAAGTCCAGCTTGTTTCAATTCCCTGGCAAATGATTTTAGCAAAACTCCGTTTGTCGTCATGCCGATAATCTGAATTCCGGGAATGGCTGATAATCTATGGATGAGCCTTGGTAAATCTTTTCTCACAAGCGGTTCACCACCGGTCAAGCGAATCTTCTTCACTCCCATCAACGCAAATATTCTCGTCAGGCGCTCAACCTCATCGAATGTAAGTATCTCACTCCGCTCCTTTAACCGTATACCTTGCGGTGGTATGCAATAGCTGCAACGAAGATTACACCTATCCGTTACTGAAATACGGAGATAATCGTGCTTGCGGTTATATGTATCTGTCAGATGAGTCATTTGATAATGGATATTTGATGTTCGATATTCGTTATTAATTATTCGACATTAATTCTGCTATCATTAAAATAAAAATCCCCATCTCTTATGGAAAGGACGGGGAGTTAGACATTGCATCATTGTTTCATCGAATCATTAGACCAATGTTACAATGTTAAAATGAATAAATGATAAGATTATTTATCTCTCCTTTCCAAGTCGGGTGGCAATACCGTTTCTAGTATTACCGTTTTCCAATCTTATTCGTATGAGTAAGACGGGAAGAGTTTACGAACTCATCGATCCTGATTCCATATTCAAATACTTGAACTTAGGAAGCGGGACTCGGAGTAATTTACAAAGAACGAACTTTCTCAAATATAATACATTTAAGAAAGCTTAACAACCTTCTTTTTTCTTCTTTTTGCCTGCCGTCGGAGCGGATCCTCCGGTCGGCATTTCAAGTTTCGGCATCGGTTTTTTCGAAGATACTTCTTCCGTAGCGCCGCCGACTTGCGGCGAGCCGCCGAAGAATTTGCTCACTTCTTTCATTTTTTCGAATGCGGTGGTTTGTTCAGGAGTTGCGTTTTGTGCAAGTTTTGGGAAAAGAATTTTATCTGCCCATTCTTCCAACCCACCGAACAGCATGTATACAGCTTTATATCCATTTGCCCTTAACAACATCCACGCTTGAGCTGAATGGATACCGCCTTCCGAGTATAAAACAATTTTTTCATTCCGTAATAACGGATATTGATTCAACTCTGCTAACGGAACTAGTTCTGCTGAGGGAATATGGTACTCGTTGAATTCTTTTTCTGTTCTGAGATCGAGTAGTTTAAAATCGCTCTTTCCCTGAATTATCCAATCGGCAAGCTCTTCTGCAGATACGTGGTCAACTGTTTTGTCCACGATGAGCGACAACTCTTTAGTATCCAATGTAACAGAGCTTCCACGGTAAGGATTACCTGCAAATATCGCGATTAATCCAAGAATAAATGCCAGCAGGGCAAGTTTTTTATTCAACGAAAGTTTTGGAAAAAAGTTTTTCACGATTACGGCTCCACTATTTTATTACCAAGTTTTTTTTCTGCCCATTCAGCGGCGGCAAATCCACCTATTGCCATCATGACAACGGCAAATACTAAAATTCCATATGGAATATTGAATAATTGTGAAAGTGTAATCTGCCCCATCGGTGTGGAGTTGTAGAAATTGCTTACAAGCGGGAAGATTTCACCGAAGATGAATATACCGACAACAATACCGAGTAAGTAGACCATTCCGTCTATCTTTCCGGTGACGGCTGAAACACACGAAGTGCCTGGACAATACCCACCGATCACAAATCCGAATCCTAAAAGTAATCCGCCGATTGTTTGTGGAACGATGTATGTTGGATTCAAGTAAACCAATGATAAATCCATCCAACCGATCACTGATAAATAATAAATACCGACCATCGCCGTAATGATTGCCGTGAACATTACTTTGAAAACCGTGAGATCATTGAAGTAAAATTGAGCCGCCAATTTACGTCCATTACCGAATCCTGCCCTCTCTAAGAAAAATCCGAATCCGATACCAATAACAAATGCAATAACTAAACTAACATCATCGCCGAATAATCCATATTTAAAAAAAGGTGTGTTCATCTCCATTGTCTCCTAAAAAAGTATGCAAACATATAAGCACCACCAAAAACAGCAAGTATAAATGCCCAACTGCCGACGTTCAGAACGGCGCCCCCAGTCAGCGCCTGACCGCTTGTGCAACCACGAGCAAGTTTTGCACCGATACCCATTATTGCCCCACCGACAAATGCATAGAGTAATCTGCCGCTGACAGAAATGTGAGGACCTTTCTCGACTGTCTTTTTAATTCTTCCCGCAAGCGCGCCGGAAATAAATCCACCGGCTAATACTCCAAGCACTTCGAAAACGAGCCAGTCTTTCAACGGACTTTTTGTTGTATCAGCAAGATATTCATTGTAAAATTCATTTGCCTTCGCATGTTCGGGAGCGATTGCACTGACACCTGTTGCTACAAGCGAGGAGAATGCGCCTGACGCGCCAAGCCCGCGCCCCATGATAACGTACGATAAAAGAAGCACGAGTCCCAAACCCATACCGGAAAGATACGGATTCCAGTATGGCTTTGGACCGTGTTGAACTTCGTTTGATGTTGATGACATAATATTATCCTTTATTAATCCTTCGTTAAATACTAAATCCTAATTTCGAAATACGAAACAATTTCCAATATCAAAATTCTAAAATGCAGCATCTACCCAGTGCGTATACTGTCCAGCGTAAACAATCACAAACCTCAAAACTAATCCACCCACAATTACCATGATCGGCGCTATTGGAGTATGTTTGATTTTATGATTCACTGCCAATAGTTGTAATATCAACGGAATCACAATTCCAATTCCTAATACAAATACCCAGAATGCAGGTGCATATAATCCACTCAAAAGTACAAGAGCCGATTGAATATGTACTTTTGTTGATGTTAGCATTCCGATTATAAATAAACCGATAACGAATATTTCAAGTATTAAAAAACCGTTATCAGCTTTTGCAAGCAACTCTCTTTCCTCAACTCTCTTTGCAACCATGTGAACGAACGCTGATGCGGCAGATAATCCTGATACTAAGAATAAAAGCCAGAGCATCGAACTGTTCCACAAAGGGCGCGCACCTAACGCGCTTAATAATACTCCGGTATAGATTCCAAGCAATCCACCCAGCAACATATTGACGACACCAATATTTTTCACTGCATATTTATGCTGCTGGAGTTTTTCGGAAATCCCAACCATCCATGGAAATTTCCTCGAAAAATATTCAGGCACGTTGACCAAGAAACTGGCAATCATAGTTGGATAAACAACGATTAATATCCACGCACCCCACGACATAGGCGAGGTAGCTTTGAATGTTAAATACAATCTCCACGTGTATAGCTTATGCTCAAGATCGAGGAACAATGCAAACATGCCTGCGCTCAGAATTATCATTCCTAATAACGGAAGCGATCGGCACACACATGCTTTGTCTTTGTATTTTCCTTTGAAAATGAAATAACCGGTAATGATCATCATCCCGGCAACCAATCCGCCTATAAAAAGATAAACCGGAATTTCCCATCCCCAGATGTGGAGTGACGGATCGACCAATTCGTTATGACGTGTTGTTGTATACTCGTTCATATCACCTCACACTAAATAAAACATTTGTGGTTTTGTTCCTGCTTCTGGAATCAATGAATGATTTTTTCTTGATGCAAGAAGCTTGCTTACCTGACTGTTCGGATCGTCTAAATCTCCGAAGTACATGCAATGGGTCGGACAAACCGAAACACAAGCAGGATCCAATCCCCTCTCAACCCGGTGAACGCAGAAAGTACATTTGTCCGCGTAACCTTCGGGATGAATAAACCTTGCATCATACGGACACGATGCGAGGCATGCCTTGCAACCTATACATAAATCGTGAGTTACGAGAACTATGCCGCCAAGATCGTGCACATGACTTGCCCCTGTGGGACAGCAATAAACACACGGAGGATTATCGCAATGGTTACAACGTTCAGTTCTGATTTCCATATGAAGATCAGGATTTTTACCGCGTACATCCTGCACTATCCAATCGCGGTTGAATGCTTCGGGAACATCGTTTTCTGTTTTACATGCAACAACACAATCCATGCAGCCGACGCATTTTTTCGTATCAATCACCATTCCAAATCGTGCCATGATTATCCCTCCATCTCGATTGTTACGAAATTCACATTCATGCCGGTTCCTCCCATAAGCGGATCGGTTTCGAAACGTGTCAGCAGTTGCGAATCACTTGCTCCTTTTCCGAATGCATGTTTCAATCCCTTCGCGGTATGACCGAAACCGTGCACCATGTAAATACAATCCTGCCTGATTCTTTCCGTCACTTTAACTTTTACTTTATTGCTCACCACTCCATCCTGATTTTTTAATTTGATATACTCGCCGCTCTTTAAGCCGTAACGCTCGGCGATGTTTGCATTCAACCAAACTTCATTCTCCGGCATCGCATCGGATAAAATTCTGTTGCTCTGGGTTCGGCTAAAAGAATGAACCGGCGCTCTGCCGTACAATAATCTGAACGAACCAGCCGGTCCGCCTGCTGGTCGTTTATATTTCGGAACAGGATCGAAACCTGCTTGTTGAAGTTGAAGTGAAAAGAATTCTATCTTTCCTGAAGGAGTTGGGAATTCCGCAGGCACACCTTCATCAAAATAATTCGGCTGGTTGGCTCCGAGTATGATGCCGTTCTTTTTCAGCTCATCAAAACTTAATCCCGCGGCGGTTATGCGATGGTTGATGTACTCTTCGACATCTTTCCATGGATAATAATTCCCAAATCCTAATTTCTCCGCAAGTTTCTTCGCGATCCACCAGTTTGGCTTTTGCTCATGCGGCGATTCAACTACCGGCTGACGCAAAGCAACAAACGAATCACGGAACCACTCGACATTGATATCATCGTACCGCTCAAGATAAACCGATTCGGGAAGCACAACGTCTGCCCATCCTGCAATCTCGCTCGGAATTACATCAACCACAACCATCAAATCTAAATTCTGAATTGCTTGTTTTGTAATATCTTCGTTTGGTAATGCCTGAAGAAGATTCGTTGCATAAACAAACCATCCCTTGATCGGATATGGATTTCCTGTAAGAGTAGCTTCACGAATTCCGGTGGTAATCGCTTCATGTGCGAACGGATATTTTTTATTGGGATTATCGACTTTCTCTTTCGCAGGAGTTGGATATGCCGGATACGGATAACCGGGAACATCCATATTTACCGGATAATAGAATCCGCCTTTTCTTCCCCAGCTTCCCATGAGCGCGTTCAGCAATGCAATTGCTCTACTGCGCTGTGCATCGTCGCCGTACCAGGTAACGTGCCTGCCGGGATGAATTAGCGTTGCCGGTTTGTACCGTGCCATCTCACGTGCGGTTGCTCGAATCAGTTTCGGCTCGATCCCTGTTTCCGGATAAGCCCACTCAGGAGTGTAAGATAAAATCTCCGCCTTGAACTGCTCAAATCCGAATCCGTATTTCTCAACGTACTCTTTGTCATACAGATTTTCAGAAACAATAACATTCATCCATGCAAGAAGCAGCGCGAGATCGGTTCCGGGTTTTATGGGTAGATAATATTTTGCTTTACTCGCGGCAACCGAGAAGCGCGGATCGACAACTATAATCGAGGCATCGTTCTGTACCGCATCGGCAAATTCCTGTGCCTGAGTATTGTGCATATTCTCGCCAAGGTGGCTTCCAATAAGCACTAGACATTGCGAGTTTTTAATATCTGTTCGTTCCGGCGAACTGACATCTTCGCCGTACGTAAGTTTGAAACCGACATCTCTTGGTCCTCGGCATTGCGCAAACGATGGTGCCGCAAAGTTGATAGCACCGTAAGCTTTCAAAGTGTGTTTTAGAAAATTCACGCCAATACCATGACTGAATAACGCCATCGATTCAGCTCCGTACTGAGATTTTATTTTTTGCATTTTATCGGCGATGTAACCGAGGGCTTCATCCCACGTGACTTCTTTCCACATCTCTTCTCCGCGTTCTTGAGTACGAATTAACGGCGAGCGCAATCTATCCGGGTCATAATGTGCACCGATACCTCCGGTGCCACGCGGACACAACCGACCTCTGCTAAGAGGATCAAGAGGATTACCTTCAACTTTCCACAGTTTGCCGTTGCGGAGATAAGCTATCGCTCCGCATTTCCAGAAACATATATCGCAAAAGGTTGGAATTTTTTGGATACCTTTTTGCTTTGCAGCATCAGAAGTTTCGATTGCTTTTGATATGGTTCCTACTGCTGCTGCCGCGGCTATTGTAGCGCCGGATATTTTTAAAAATTTTCTTCTAGATAGTGGATTCATATTTTTCAGTTATCCCTATAATTCTATTTTTAATTGAAGTACAATCGAAAGCTTCTTTATAGACAGGGCACGACCTGCAATCGCGTGTATCGCAACTGTTTTTCGGATGATCGAAAGTCCAGCATGCTTTGGTATGATTTCTAAATGCTTCACAATGCTCGCGGTCTTGCTGCGAACAATTTACTATTTCCCAGCAAGGAATCAGAGCGTGGATTCGTTGTAGGCCTGCTATGCCGATTTTTTCTTCGTTGATAGCACGGCGGATACATTTCAACCGCTCAATATCCGACTGCGAGTAAAGGCGATGACTCGATTCTTTTTGGAACGGCAGGATTAATCCGGCGCGCTCGTACATCCTCACTGTATGTACGGAGATTCCAAGCATCTTCGCCGCAGTGCTTATTGAATAGAGTGGTGTATCCTGATTTTGAATTATTTCTGATCTCATAAAAAAATTAAAGTTTCATGGTAGGCCTATCGAACCATGACCTAATGATTTAAAATTATGCCTCGATCCGTGTAGGGGGATCATAGTTGGTATTTATAAATATCAACTATTATGCCAGCGATAAATGTAGGATTTTGATTGAAAAGATTGGAAATTTGAAAGATTTTAAAGATTGTTTTTCAAAATGGAAAATGGTGTTCGGGACGGAGTTTCAGAATTGATTTTCTTAAAGTAACCTAACCCCATTCTCTTCATCGTTATGCTTGGGATATATTTCCTCAGAAACACTAGTGACAAAGCAAAATTATAGTGACCAGAGAGTTCTAAGAATTTGGTTTACTCAATTTTTTACCATCTCCACTATCGCATCAAGCGCGCGGCTGTCTTCCGTTTGTCCTAACCAAAATATTGCCGATTTTCGAACCTCAACACTTGGATGTGATCTTGCAATTTTTATCAGCGATGGTATCGATTCTTCATCGTCAAGCTGGCTGATTGCAAACACCACCTGCTTTTGCACTTCTGTATCGTCATCGTTTTGTATTATATCTTCAATAACAGCGACAGCTTTTTCACTCGCCCTTTGACTGAGCCAGAATATCGCTTTATTTCTAACATTACGATTTTCGGCTTTGCGTGCTAATTTAACCAACGAATCGGTTGCATTTTTATTTTCCATTTCACTCACAGAAAAAACAGCTTTTTCCATCACATCCTCCGATTTGTCTTTTTGTGCCGCTTGCATCAGAGCTGTTAATGCGGCATCCGTATTTTGCTGTCCGATCCAAAAAGCAGATTCTTCACGAATAGAATTCTTATAATCACCAATCAAAATTTCTTTAAGAAATAAAAATCCTTTTTCGCCCGGATCATGAATCCCGGCAGCCCGCACTATATCTTCCTGAATTTCAATCGAATAATGATCGTTGAATTGATCAACCAGAAAAGAAACACTCTCTTCATTATCGAAACTGTTCAGCCATATCAACGGATCGTTTTTAAGAGTCACCTTCAAAGAGAGGTTGCTTATTTTAATCTCGTCAAAAATCTTGTTTCCAGTTCGATCAAAATGAAAAAGGATTCCAACTTCCTTTTCGATCTTCCTGTTGTTTCCATTACTATTTCCGATAGAAACATTTCCTTCGATAATTTGGCAATCATTATCACCAATTTTTATTTCGTCGATGTTTTTGATTTGCACGCCTGAGATAACCTCGGCGAGTGAAGGACGATTCCGTCTATCATCGGAAGAATAAGAACCGATGAATGAATTTTCTTCCATCGATTTTTTAATACTATAACCAATCCAGTATCCATCCCGATAACCCTTTGTTATCGCTTCTTTATGAACTTGATCGAAGTATTCTTCAATATTTTTTTGAACAATCGTTTGTCCGAATACGCCAAAACAAAACGCTGATACTAAGAGCAATAATAATATCACTGACCAAGCTGAATTTTTCATAATCACTCCTTGGGCTTGCCTTCTAAAATTTCAACAAGTGCAGCGCGGGCTTTCTCGGTTCCTATTTGTCCGAGGGCGGTTACTGCCGCGCTCCGTATTTTTCTATCTGTACCTTTTTTAGCGACGTCGGTTAGCACCGGAACCGCCTCGTCGTTTTCACAGTTACCGAGCGCCATGATTGCTACCTGCTGCAAATCTGGATCATGACTTTCTTGAAGTATCTTTACAAGAACTTTAACTGCCGCGGGATTATCTTCATTTGCAATTTGATAAATCGCCTGCCTCTGTATTTCGGGTGATTTTGTTTTTTCAATAATCGTGAGCATCAGGTCTGCATTTTTTCCTTCGGATGCGTTGTTAAGCGCATAGAGAGCAGTTTTTGCTATCTTTTCATCTGTATGGCTAATAGCGATATCAACTAAAAAATTTCTTACCGATTCGCCGCCGTGATTTCCCAAACTGTAAAGAGCAGCCTCCTGAACTTTTTCTTCTTTGCTTGTGCGAAACAGTTCTTTGAGAACCGCGAATGCTTCTTCGTTATCAATGTTGCCGAGAGAATAAGTTGCGGTAACCCGAAGTTTTTCATCCTCACCCGATAACGCCGCTTCTTTGAGCGTGCTGAGCGCAATTTCATCATCACGGTTGACAAGTGAATACATCGCGGCTTCACGCGCTCCGCGGTGCTTCGATTCTTTCATAACTCTCAGCAATTCCTTTGAAGCTTCTTTCGTATCAACATTACTTAGTGCGTAAGTGGCAGCTTTGGCAACCTCCACATCATTATCGGTGCGGGCTAATTCGCCGAGAAACGGAGCAATCCCCGCTTCATCCGTATTGCCCAAAGAATAAAGAGCGGCAGTTCTAATATCAACATCAGTATTCGATTTGATGATTTGCTTAAGATATCCAACCGCATCGTCACCGCCTGCATTTGCGAGAGCATATATAGCATCTTTCCTGATTTTAGGATTCGGATCTTTTGTTGCTATCTCATTTAATTTTTTTCGGCTTTCAGGTTTTTCAATGTTCCCAAGCATGTAAACAATGTTCGATCTTAATTTATCGCTCTTTGTATTATCATAAAGCGATGCGAGTGTTGGAAGTGATTTTTGATCTTCCATATTACTTAGCGCGTACAGTGCGGCAAGTTTTACCTCTTCATCTTCGTTTTCATCCATCCCGCGAACTATATCCTTATACTGCGGCTTCCCTTCTTTCGCAAGCTGTGATGCCAGGCTCAGCATTGCCGATTTTGCGTCTTTAGCCCACTTGCTATGTGAATACGATTTTAGAAAGTCCTGATAGCATTGGAAAACAGTTTCTCTGTTATCGCCTAATTTATCTTTTGTGAAGCACTGCCAGTAACGCGCGGCATCGGCGTAATTACTTTTTGGATATTGACGGTAATAATCGGTAAAAGCTTTTTGTGCCTCTGTCCATTTCTCGTCTAGTATAAATCCGTATGCCTTCTCGTAATCTTTCATCGCTTCTTTTTGTTTCGATTCTTGCCCGCTCATGATATTAACCATGACTGTTATGATGGTTATCATCATTAAAAATCTTTTAAATGTGAATTTATTGTTTGTCATTTTTATTTCTCCAATTATAATTTAGTGTTTTCAGATTTATCGTTAGACGATTCGCGAACCGCAGATTTAATTTCTTCAACATTGATCTTAAACAAGATCGATTTTTGATCAACACCCCTTTTCACCATCTCAACGGCAGGTACACCAGGCTTCACTTCGATGTTAGCAAGCTGCATAAGTATAATTTCAAGATCGCCGATAAGCTGTTTTAGCTGCTGCTGATCGGGTTTATCAAGCGCGGTTTTTAAATAACTCGCCCTTTGAATTAATTGCCTTGAAATTTTTTGCTGCTTTGAAAATGTAACTTCGGAGTATCCGTTATCGTTTGCGTTCATTACGCCCAGAAGTAAACCTTTCGATTTGCTAAGATACACAAGCGCCTGAGTGGTAACAGAATCTACGTCATTCTTGGAAACAACCGGATTTTGAACAATAATTTTATCAGTGTTTGGATTTGACAACCAAACTGTCCGCCCGATAAAAATTCCGACAACGATAAGTAGCACAGCAGCAATACCGTATGCCCATGATGGAATTTGAGACGGATGGAATTGGAATTTTTCTTTGAGTGGTGCCGGTTTGATTTCCTTCAGATCCGAATTAATTTTACCATGAACAGCTTTCCAGTGCAACTCCCAGTCGATTTCATTTAGATTAACACCCTCGCGCTTATTCATGATATTAACGGTGTCTTGCATTTTTTCATATTGTGCTGAGCAACCTTTGCATGATACTATGTGTGCTTCAAATTCCGCTTTTGAATCCTGAGTAAGCTCATCATAAAGAGCTTCGACTATTTTATCCTGACATTGTTTGCAATTCATGATCATTTTCCTTCCAATCCTAAATCTTTTTTATAGAATGCTAATTCCTGCTGTAACTTCTGAAGCGCGCGAAAAAGAAGTGTCTTCACCGTGCCATCTGCTATCTCCAGTGTTTTCGCAATCTGTTTAAGAGAAAGATCGTGATAGTGACGCAAAACGAATACTGATCTCTCGCGCGGTGTAAGCTGCTTCAATGCTTTCTCAATATTTTCTTGAATGATTGAGGAATCCGTTATTTTATCGGGTGCGATATTTGTGGAATGACAGGCATTTTTATTCTCACTGTTTTCTATCTCTTCCTGCTTTTTCATTACCTTTGTTGCACCTGATTTATGATGATCGTAACAACTGTTTACCGTGATTCGATACAGCCAGGAACTCCATTTTGAATCGCCGCGGAATTTATTCAACGAGCGATATGCTTTTAGAAACACTTCCTGTGAAAGATCTTCAGCATCATGACGATTGCTCGTGAGATCGTACGCGAGACGGAACACATTTACTCTCGCACTCTCCACAAGCAGGCGGAATGATTCCATGTCGCCGCGCTGTGCGCGGTTGATCAGTTCCCGCTCGTCTGTCATTGCTTTTCCTTCATTCATTACTTAAGACGAAAGTTGTATATCGAAAGTTTACATTTATAATTATTCTTGAAAGAAGGACGAAATATCAGATTACATCTGAATAAATGTCGTTAAAGAGATGCAATCAACAATTTAATTGCCGCTATTATCAGTACAACGCCGAGTAATCTTCTTAGGGTTTGATTTGAAAATTTCTTTGCTCCCCATATCGAGCCAACGAATCCTCCCAAAATTGCTGCCGCCATGAATGGCATAAATGCGGCGGTTGAAAATCTGCCGTCAATAATTCTTCCGCCAATTCCTGAAATGGAATTGACGACAATAAATAGTGCCGCTGTTGCGGCGGTAAATTTGGGATCAGCCCATTTCATTAGCAATATTATCGGACTCAGAAAAATACCACCGCCAACTCCAACGATTCCCGATATGAAACCGATCAATCCGCCTGCAGGTAACGCAATTATCGGATGTGGCTTTTTGTAAATTGGTTCGCCTGCAGTTACAGTTTCAGATTTAATTACTAAACGCAACGACGCCACAATAAGCGCGAGCGCAAGCAACACACCATAATAATTTTTTGGAACGGATAACATGCCTCCGATAAAAGAGAGGGGAATTGAAGTCAACAAAAACGGAATAGTGAGTTTTGCAGAATAATACCCTGATCGGAAATAAGAGTAAAATGCAATTCCGGCTACTACGATATTTACGAGCAATGCGGTTGAAGCCATTTCATCCGGTTTGAATGCCATGAATGATAAAACCGCCAGATACCCCGATGCGCCACCATGCCCCACCGAAGAGTAAAGCACGGCGATAATAAAAAATATGAGTGAAATTAAAAGTATGATTGAGATATCCATAAGGATAATAATATAAAAATTTATCGGATATTTTCTTGCTCGATAAAATCACGCCAATCGGTCAGTTACATTCGACATTTGAATTACGCTAATTTAAATTCTGAATGCAATTGCCGATCAAACAATCGCCGCATCTTCCTTCCATGCAATAGAATTTATAAAGTTGGATCGCGCCCTGCTGTAACATCGCGGAATCTAGCTTAAGTTTCCCTCTGACAATCTGTTGATCAATCGTTTTAGTTATCGTGTTCCCCGCAGATGCGGGAGATAATTCTAAAAGTTTGATTGCCCCATGGCGTACATCTTTATCTTTAAATATCCTTGCGTAAAGCATCAATACCGGAACGACAGCATTCAGCATTATATCGTCTGCCCGGTTTTTACCGATGAGTGTCATAATTTCTTTACCGGCTATTTCTCCAAATCTGTAGTGCGTTTTCCAAAACCGATCTGCACACACAACAAACATTGTTTGAATTATTCGATATTTATCCTTTTCATCAGTCTCATTGTTTTTTATTGTTTGAATAACCGGTTTGAATAAACCCTTCTGAATAATTGTATTGAGCAGCCGAGCCGCTGCCGCGATTCGCACCGTTGGGAAATTATCGGGGCGCAACCTGAAGAACTGCCAATCTGAACTTCTCAAAGATTTATTTTTAATATTTAAATTATATTTTTTCCGGATCGTCCTCAGCAACCGAATATAATTTTTACTTTCCAAGTCCATATCTTTTTTCGGAACGGGAAGCAAATCTGCCGCTCCGATAAGTATCGATTGAATAATAACCTCATGATGTTCAGGGCATGAGTTGATAAAGATATCGTTGATGAATTTTAATCTGACATTTCGCGCCAGACGAAGAAACGACTCTTGGTTTTTTGAATAACCGAGTGCTTCCATCACTCCTTCATAAAGCATCTGATCCCAGTATTTAATATTCCGGTAATCACCGGCTGAATATTTCTGGGCCGGTGACGGAAGCTCATCCGGATTAAGACCGAACGGAACATCTCCATAATTTGGTGGGGGTTCTTTGATCTGAAAACGATCTTCATTTATGAGTTCTTTAATCCGTTCTTCAAAACGCCTAACCTTCAACTCCATTCGCTCGATGCTTAACTTATTGAGAAACTTTCTTATCAATGATTCTTCCACGTCTATATTCTTCTCATAGCATTTTAAAGTCCGCAAGCGTTCAGACCTTTCATCGAGAATCATTTTCCCCCAGATGGAACGCAACGTGGAATTTAATTGCTTTTCCAATGACAAAATTGGAATTCGTCTTTTACTTTTTGTTAACGTTGATGATATTTCAGGATCGGCGCTGAAGACTACATGCAAAATAACCGAGTTGTACTTCGGATCTTTGTGATGACCGTGCGTTAACCAATCATTGCTTCGTTGATGAATTTCGACATCACCCCGATACATTACACCGTTTATGCGTAGAACAGAGTTCATATAATCGGGGCCGGCATCGCTGTTTGATTGACCGGTTGAAATAATTTGAACAGGTTGGTTATCGGTGGTTTTTAATTTCAACGCCGAAAATTGTTGATTCGTCCAGAGCTGTTTCAGAAACCGTTCCGGAATATTGTAAGTTGGATTTTTTGATTTCATGTATCCTCCTCATGAAATATTATTTATCCGAAATATTTTTCCCTGATTAAATTAATTTCTTTTTTAATTTTAATTGCTTCTTCACGTGCCTTTACAGCAAAGTTATCATCGCTTGAAGCGAAGATGATTCCACGACTAACGTTGATAAGCGCCAGTAAACCATTTTTATCACAACCATTACGTATTGTCGCTTCCATGTCACCTTTTTGCGCACCGATGCCGGGAATTAACAACGGCATTTCCGGAATCATTTCGCGAATACGTTTTAATTCGTCCGGGTGAGTGGCGCCCGCCACAAGGCCGATATTTTTCTTTACATTCCAGCCGGTGGCTTTCGCGACCACGTGCTCGTATAGCGGTCTGCCGTTCACATCTAAATATTGAAAATCGTGCGAACCGGGATTGGATGTTATAGCGAGAATGAACGCGCAGTGGTTTTCATCTTTTATGAACGGTTCGATCGAATCCTTTCCCATGTAAGGATTCACTGTGGCAGAATCGAATTTCCAATCATCAAAAATAATTTTCGCATATTGCTCGGCAGTATTCCCAATATCTCCACGCTTACCATCCGCGATTGTGATAATTTCCTTTGGAATTAACTCCAAAGTTTTATGTATTGTCTCATACCCACGCTCACCGGCAGATTCATAGAATGCAAGATTAAGTTTATAAGCACACGCAAAATCGGACGTGGCTTCAATTATATGCCTATTAAACTCAAGTTGTGGATTGTTGGTGCTTTGGAGTAATGTCGGAATTTTAGAGACATCTGTATCGAGTCCGATACAGAGTAAAGATTTATTTTTATTTTGAATAAACTTTAATTTCTCCAGAAATCTCATTGTGGTTTCACTCTCTTTTTCATTATTCCGGCAATCCAGTTCTTCAATAATCCATTCACTAGATTTTTTTATTTCTTCAAATATTCTGCAAGCCACTCAAAAACGGATTTATGCCAGAACTCGCTGTTCTGCGGTTTTAAAACTCCGTGTCCTTCATCCGGGAAAGAGATGAACTTCGATTTAATTCCCATGCGCTGAAGAGTTGTGAACAACTGCATTCCTTCAGAAACAGGGACGCGGTAATCAAGCTCGTTATGAATTATGAGCATCGGAGTTTTATATTTCAAAAGATTTTTTGCATGAGCATGCGGAGAGAATTTATTATACTCCTCCGGTGCGTCCCAAGGTGTTCCGCCATGTTCCCACTCATCGAACCAAACTTCCTCCGTTGTTCCATACATTGAGAAGAAGTTGTAGATGCTTGCATGTGTGATTATGGTTTTAAATTTACCGGATTGTGTCGCAAGCCAGTTCATAAAGTAACCGCCATATGAGGCGCCTGCGGCAGCCATTTTACTGTTATCAACGTATGGCAGCTTTTCTACATATTCAACACCTTTCATAACATCTTCGTATGCTTTTCCACCCCAATCACCCGTTATCTCATTGACAAATTTTTGACCGAAACCTGTTGAACCTCTTGGATTTGGAGCGAGAATCACATACCCTTGCGCCGCCCACATTTGTTCGTTCCATCTGTAATGCCAGCCGTTTTCCCATGCGCCCTGTGGTCCACCATGAACCATCAGAACTAACGGATATTTTTTTGACGCATCGAAGTTGGGTGGTTTGATTAACCAGGCTTGAATTGTCGCATCGGCAGCACCTGTGTAGGTAATACTTTCCGCCTCATTCATTGTGATGTTTGAGAAAAGCTCATCGTTGATACCGGTGAGTTTCTTAATGTTTTTTCCATCTGATGATGAACGATAAAGTTCGGCAGATCTTGAGAGTGTATGTTTTGAAAAACAAATCAACTTGCCGTCGTTTGAAAGCGTAACTTCACTATTTACACCCCCTTCGATTACTTTTGTAATTTTTTTATCTTTCAAAGAAAGAAAATAAATTTGTTGGTTTGCTTTTTCTTCCGAGGTGAAATATATTTTACTGTTGTCTCCGGTCCATTGAAAAGCTCCAACAGAGGCATCGAATTTTTCCGACATGCTTTCTATGCTTCCGGTCGAACGGTTGTACATCATTAATTCAAATTTATCTGCCTCAAAACCGGGTGTGCGCTGAGCGCGGTAAGCGATATATTTTCCATCGTTGGAAAATCTGGGGAAGCCGTCTGCCGCAGGATTTGTGGTGATTTGTTTTCGATTCGTTCCGTTTATTGAAACCGCGTAAATATCGTGGTTCGTGTTCCACGCTTCATTTTCAGTCGGGGTTGCGGTATACGCGATATCTTTTCCATCGGGTGAGAAAGCAAAATCATCGCCGGCAGAAAATGTGGAAGATGTTGGTACCGCATCGCGATCGCCCGGAGTTATATCTTTGGGCTCCCCGCTTTCAATGTCTTGTACAAAGATATGCTGTCGCTTATCATCAACCCACGCGTTCCAATGTTTGTAAAAAAGTTTTGTCATGACGTGAGCTTTCACTTTACTCTTCGCTTTGGCACCTTCTTTCTTTTGATTCAACTCATCGCTTTCTTTGAACGGCTTATCGGAAAATTCAGGATAAACAGTTGAAACAAAAGCTATTTTTTTCCCGTCCGGTGACCAAACGGGGTTAGAAGCACCTGTAAATAACGTGGTAAACTGACGAGCTTCTCCGCCATCAACATCTATCAACCATATTTGACCGTCACCCGACCGGGTGGAAATAAAAGCAATTGTTTTACTATTAGGCGACCAGCGCGGATTTGCATCACTGCCAGGATTGGAAGTAAGACGCTTCATTTCACCGCCAGATGAGGGCATCAACCATAAATCGCTGTTCATCTTATTTGCTTCTTTATTGACTTCCGTGATAACAAAACATATCCATTTTCCATCAGGAGAAACTTGAGGGTCGCTCGCTCTTTTTATCCGGAACATATCTTCGATTTCAAGTGGACGTTTAGTTTGTGCGATTATGATCGATGTTATCGCCAAAATCAAAGTGAATATGAGAATCAATTTTTTCATTTTAAAATCCTTTCTTTTCATTTTTAAATCGCATAAAGTTTATTATCTCAAAAATTTTTCCACATCATAGATTCAACAGGTTTATTTGTTTTTTTATTGTATTTAGCATTTATCTTTTTGAAGTATGGTGTTTCAACTTCGCCGCCGATTTCAAAATATATCAATTGACCGATCGGCATCCCGGCATAAATGCGAACCGGTTGCCGAACCGAAATTTCCAATGTCCATGTATTTTTGAAACCGACATCACCTTTCCCTGCGGTTGCATGGATATCTATTCCAAGCCGACCGATGCTGCTTTTACCTTCAAGGAAAGGAACATGTTTGTGTGTTTCAGTATACTCCTTTGTCACGCCAAGATATAGCTTACTCGGTACAAGAATTAATCCTTCTTTAGGAATTCTGAAAGTGCGAACCGGATTATGTTTTTTCGCGTCGAGAATTTCACACTTATACATCGATAACCAATCACCGAGATGTACATCGTAACTATTCGAACCGAGATTGCTGCGGTTAAACGGAGAAATAATAATTGTTCTTTTTTTTATTTCGCTTAATATCTGTTTGTCAGTAAGAATCATAAGTTAAAAATATTAGACCGGGGTTATGTTGATTTGATAATTTAATAAATTTTAGGGGAGATACCAAGACGGTGGAAGAGCGTGGATTAATTAGTTTGAAGCGATAGAAGAACATTTAATTTTCGGAATTTCACCACTTCTTCCAACTCGTCCGCATTCGTAACACACCGTTTATATTAAATTTTGTTTTCAATTCTTTTAATAAAGGGCGAGCTTCATCGGCGGTATCAAAGGTTCCTACCCACACCAGATAGAGAAGATTTTTTCCATCGAGCAAGTTTTCGTAAACAGTTGACCGATATCCGTTCGCAACAAGTTTCTGTTGAAGTTTGACTGCATTTTCTTTCAGCGAGAACGCTCCAATTTGCACAGCCCATTCTTCACCTTTCGCCCGCGGTTGATTATTCCTTGACGAAAAACTGTCCTGGTTAGTTCTTTGCTGATTTAGATAACCGGTGGTAACATAAGGTGAAGACGGATAGGTATTTTCTAATTTTTTAAAACTTTGTTCCGCCTCGGCGAATGTTCCGGATTGCAGGTTGTATTCGAACAAGCGTGCTAATGCATCGTCTGCCCATTCGCTTCTCGGAAAACTGTCGACAATAGTTCTAAAACATCTGATAGATTCATTCTCATTCGAAGCGATTAAACCTTCAACGTAAATGATACCTGCGGTACGGGGAATTTTTCTCTGCAAATCCGACACCCTCGGGACCACAATGTCGCTTTTCCCTTCAGAAATAAGGCGCACATATTCGAAAATCTTACGTTCGTATATCTGGGAGTCTGAAAAGGAATTACCAAACAAAAGAAATAAAAGAACGAAAAGTAGCCGTAACTGCAGATTTCGCATGCACTGAATCCCCTATGTAATCGAAACGGTGAATTTGAGCAAAAAATACATTTTTTTCAATTAAATGTCAAATTTCAATCGGGGATGCCAAAAAGTGACAAATGTTTGAAGGCGTTTGAATTTGTACTCTATTTTTATATATTAACATTGTGAATAACATGATGCAAAGTATTTTGATAGAAAAGGGGAAACGAATTGCTGGATTCAAAATATATTCCAAAAAATCAGATGGATCAGGCACCTGAATCTTCTCGTGAAATTTTCCGTCAGTGCCTTCGACAAGCGGATAGATTTATTATAGAAGGAAAATTTTCAGAAGCAAAACAGCAATTAGCTGAAGCTAAAAAAATAGATTCCCGAAATCCATTTATTATAGCGTTCGAGGAAAGAATTGCATTATTCGAAAATAAAATAAATACCATCCATAAGCAACCGACCGCTACACAAAAAGAACCCGAACCTCAAACCCAACCGGAGACAATTACTCCATCATCGTCAACAACCGAAACTCTTTCTCGTGAAATAATTGAACTTCAGCTTAGGCAAAGTATTGAAACGGAATTCAAAACCCGTTACACAGAAGAGCTTCGAAAAGCCGAAGAGCAAGCCGCCAGGTTACTTGAAGAAGAAAGAATTGCCCTGCAACAGCAACAGCATTTGCTTCATGCTCGGTACGAAGAACAAATATCCACAGCCCGGAAACAATTAGACGATGAATTTCAGAAACATCTTGCATCTGAAATTTCCGCTTTAGAAGAAAAATTATCTCAGCAACACAAACAGGAACTTTCCGCGCTCGAAAAAGAGATCAAAGATAAATTAACTCTTCAGCATCAAAATGAAATTGACAATATTAAAAAGGATCTCGAATCGAACCGGGGAGAGTTAGAATCCGGTAAACAAAAATCGTTTACGGAGAGAGAGAATGAGTTAAAAAAAGAATTCGATATTCAACTGCAAACAGCATTACGGAAGACCAAAGAAACTATATCCGCCGACTATTCAAAACAACTTGAATCTGAACGTAAAAAGATCACCAGTGATCTCTCTGCCGAATATAATGATAAGCTCAACGTCTTACAACAAACGATTGATCGCATCACTAAAGAATTGGAACAAGATAAATCTGCTTTTTTAAAACGGGAAGCTGAACTGAAACAAGAATATGAATTGAAAATCGATGAATCGGTTAAAAATACCCTTTTAAATTTTGACACCGAGACCACTAAATCACTTGAACAAGAACAGATGCAAATTGAACAGCGTCTGAAAGATGAATACGAGAAGAGGCTCGCTATTGAACGCAAAATATTAGATGAAAACATCACATTACTTGAAAATGAACGTAGATCTTTTTCCGAACGTGAACAAACTATTAAAAAGCAGTACGAATCGAATTTAGCGGAGGCGCTTAAAGAAGCCGAGGCATCAAATCTACAAAAAACCGACAAGCAAGTTGAAAAAGAAATAAAGCGTCTCAAAAATGAACTTGAGCACGAATTAAAATTGAAACTCGATGAAGAGAAAAAAGCCTTTAAGCAGCTTGAAAAAGCAATCGAGAATGAACGCGCAGAATTTCAAAACCACCAAAAGAAATTAAAAGAACAACACGAAAATGATCTTAAGAATGCTCTTGCAGAATCCGAAAGATCACATAAACAGGAAATTACGCTACGCCTCGATGAAGAACGAAAAAAGATTACAAAAGATTTTACGCAACAATTAGCTGCAAAACTTGAGGAAGAGAAGGAAGCTTTTCGTATACTCGAGGCACAATTGGTTCAGGAGAGAAAAGAATTTACCGCTCGGGAACAGGAGTTAAAGAAACAACAAAATCAAAAACTCCTCGATGCACTCAGAAAAACAGAGATAATGTTTCAGCAACAATCTGCGCAGCAACTTGAGATGGAACGGGAAAAGATAACAGCAGAGTTGCGATCGGTTTATGATAAAAAACTGGAAGAGGACCGGTTAAAACTTTCATCTGAATTCGATGTTTTACGAATTGAATTTGAATCGTCTTACCAGAAGCGCATCAATGAACTCGAACTCGAAGCACAAAATAGATTACGGGAACAACTCGCAACACTCCAGAAAAATCAAGAAGAAGATTTAGCCAAACATCGAATCACGCTTAGAAAAGAACTTGAATTGGAAATCGAGCGTGAATACGAAATCAGACTTCTTGATGAGAAGCAGAGAATTCAAAAAGAGTCAGATACTGCGATTGAAGAGGAAAAAAAGCGCCTCGATGAACAGTACAATAAAATGATTGAAACGCAGAACGAACAGGTTCAAAAATTGCGTTCCGATCTCAGGAACGAAATGGAGCAGGTTCTTCTGTCGCGGTTGGAGCGTATCGCGACCGAGTACGATCATAAAATGGAATTACTTGGTGCACGCATCCCCGAGACAAAAGAAGAGCGTTATGAAATGTACCGCATGAAGATGCTTGATTGTTACATCACCGGTCAGCCATCAGTAGCCGAGGCGCGAGTACTGATGCAACTCAAAGAACTCCTTGAATTAACATTTGATGAGCATCTTGCCATCGAGGCGGATGTCCGGCTTGATTTATATGTTAAGCGTGTTGAAAAGATGATTCTTACGGGCGAAATGAATCTGAATAATACCACAGGTTTGGAAAAGCTGAAACAACAATTCAGTATAACCCCTGAAGAAGCGACGCGACTCGAACAGTTTATTCTTGCAAGTTTTCAACGTCTAACAAAAAAAGGAAGAATTTTAATTGTGGACGACGATGAATTACTGTTGCATTCGCTCGAAGATTTATTGAATGACTGCGATTATCAGGTTGTTACTTCACCTGACATAGAAACCGCCTTAGAAAAGTTAAACAACACGACATTCGATTTGATATTAAGTGATATTAAATTTGGAGTAAGCGATCTGGACGGATTCAAATTCTTCAAAGCCGTTCAAGAGAAACCACATCTACGGTCTATTCCGTTTGTATTCATGAGCGCGCTGATAGACGGAGTAATTATCCGATCGGGAATTCAACTTGGCGTTGATGATTATATTACAAAGCCGATGGATCCCGACCTGTTAATTGCGACAATCGAAGGCAAATTAAAACGATTTCGTGAAATTAAACTTAACTAGGTGAGGAAGCGGGAGAATACCCATTACAACTAAATCAAAAATAATCATAACACATCGTGGGAGAACGATACTATGCTCTATTTCCCTGTTTCAGTTGCTTACACCGCGGCAAATTTCATTCTTGCCACTATTATTATTATTAAATCACAAAAAAATCAGATATCTCGATTTTATTTTTTCTGCGTTAATTGCCTTGTAATATTTGGGCTCGCCTCGTATTTAGTTACGCAATCAGAGGACGCTCTATTCGTCGACTTATTTAAGCACATCGCTCTTTTTATTTACGCTCTGTTCCCTTTCTTCTTTATTCATTTCATCACATTTTTCATAAGACAAAAAGACATCATAAGGTCTGTCACCGTGAACACTTCCATTTACGTTGCCGGCTTATTTTCTTACACGATGTTACTCCTCGGTTTTATTCCACAACCAATCACTGAGATCGGAGTTTTAGCACAAAGCAGTTATATTTTTTACATAACGTGGATGTCTGTTTTTTTCAGCATCGGTGTCGCGATGCTTTTTGAGATATCGCGCAACTTCAGGCATAAAATATGGAAAGCGAATATTATATTTGTCACCTTCGCATTATTAATCTTAATTTTACCGGGCCCTTTTACAGATTCGGTGTTTTTCGGAATTCTTAGATTGAATGTTGAGTGGTATTTTTATCTCTGCACATTCGCTATTTTGATAACAGTTTATTTTATCTTCCGTCATAAAATAAACATCAATCCTGTTTCCGATGCTTTAAAATCTGCTCTCGAAGTGATGAACGATATATTCATTACAACGGATAAAGATTTTCATATTGAGATGATGCGTGGCAAAACTATCAAAGATATCCTCGGTTACGCAGAAACCGACCTGATTGGAAAATCTTTAAAGGAAGTTATTGACAATAAAGAATATCTGGAAAAATATCGTTCTTTTGTCGAACAAAAAAAGATGAAGGAAAGCAATTTCGACGCTGATATAATCTGTAAAAACGGCAATCGGGTTCCTATTAATTTTTCTTTTAGTCCCCTGTTCGTCGGTGAAGAACTGGACGGTTTTGTCAGTGTAGGTAGAGATATGAGTGCACACAAACAACTTGAAAACGAACTGCGTCATTCTCAGAAAATGGAAAGCATCGGCACATTGGCAGGCGGTATAGCACACGACTTCAACAACATACTTCAAATACTCTTGGTCAATACTTCAAGTATGAGAAGAGCGTATAACGACAAAGAGAAAATAGAGCAAATCGCCGATATCAATACGGGCGCAATAAAGCGCGGCTCTCGACTTGTACAACAAATTTTAACTTTTGCCCGCAAGGCCGAAGTTTTATTTGAACCTGTTGATTCGGTCCAGCTTATACAAGATATCACAAAAATGTTAACCGAAACATTTCCAAGAACCATAAAATTTTCGCTCAGATTGACACCGGAATTACCACCGATATTAGGCGATCACAATCAATTAAATCAGGTGATTATGAATCTTTGCGTTAACGCGCGCGATGCCATGCCGGACGGTGGAACAATTTCTATTCAAACAGAAATAGGGCAAGGATGGGAAGTAAGAAAAAAATTTCCAGAGGCAGAAGCGGACTTATTTGTATGCATCCGTGTAACCGATACAGGGACCGGAATGGATGCGAATACACGTGAGCGAATATTTGAGCCATTCTTCACAACAAAAGAACAAGGAAAAGGAACGGGCCTTGGATTGGCGGTTGTTTACGGAATAGTTTCCAGTCATAAAGGTTTCATTGAAGTTGCAAGCGATGTCGGTGTTGGCACTACTTTCACGCTTTTACTTCCTGCGTCGAAAGATGAAGTATCCATTTCAATTCCCGAATCAACTTCTACAACTAATTTACCTCGTGGAGATGAAACCCTTTTGGTCGTCGAAGATGAAGATACGCTTCTTCAAACAATCACAGCATTACTGAGCGGACATGGTTATAAGATTATTTCTGCGCGCGATGGCTTTGAAGCTATTGAAATGTTCAAAAAACATAAAAACGATATTGATCTTATCATTCTGGATATCGGTCTGCCCAAACTCAGCGGATGGGACGCATTAGCACAGATTAAAGAAGGCACAGATGATTTAAAAGTGATTGTATCGAGCGGATATTTAGATCCAAAATTAAAATCTGAAAAACTTGGAGATGGCGTTAGCGAATATATTCTTAAACCATACGATCCACAGCAAATACTTCTCAGTATTCGCCGTGTACTGGATGGGAGAATGAATTAACTGCTATAATTAGCGGGTGCTTTTATCTTGTTTTTTGTTTTCCTTCTGTTATATTCATTATTTACAGAAATCAACGCATTATTCATTTTTTTAGATTTGTATGTCGATCATTATCAGCGGTGCCACAATCATTACCGCCAATCAAACCCGTGATATTCTTGCTAATACATCAGTAGTTATTGAAAACAATACGATCTCCGGAATTTTTCCAGAAAACAGCAATCAAAATAATTCCGGCTCAGAAGTTATCGATGCCACCGGTATGGTTTTAATACCCGGATTCATTCAAACACATCTGCACCTTTGTCAAACTCTTTTTCGCGGACTCGCAGACGATCTTCAATTGCTCGATTGGCTTAAATTAAAAATATTTCCGATGGAAGCCGCTCATAATGCTCGATCTATGTACAGTTCTGCACTCGTCGGAATCGCCGAACTGATCCGATCGGGAACCACCACAATTCTCGATATGGGAAGCGTTAATCATCAAGAAGAGATCATCCGTGCTGTCGGTGAAACTGGATTCAGAGCATTTGTTGGAAAAGCGATGATGGATGTGAATGAATTGTACCCAAGACTAAAAGAATCAACTGCTGATTCTTTGCGAACAACAAGATTGCTGGCTGAGCAATGGCATAATTCTTTTAATGGCCGCATTAAGTACGCCGTTGCGCCTCGCTTTGTACTCTCCTGCTCCGATACTCTCATGCAAGATGCTTACGAGTTGACATCGAATTCATCGGGAATGCTTTTACACACACACGCTTCTGAAAATACGAATGAGACACAGAAGGTTTTCGAACGGTGCGGAATGGCGAACATCGAATTCCTGAATAAACTTGGCATCCTCTCTAATAAATCGGTTCTTGCACATTGTGTTCATTTGAACAAAAATGAATTCGATATACTGCAAAACACAAAAGCTAATGTCTCACATTGTCCGTCCTCCAATCTTAAACTCGGTTCCGGCATTGCTGATATTCCCGAGATGCTTTCAAAAAACATATCTGTATCTCTTGGTGCGGATGGCGCTCCATGCAATAACACGCTCAATATGTTCCAAGAAATGCGACTCGCTTCGTTAATCCAAAAGCCCTTTCATGGATCAACATCGATGGCGGCAGAAACAATTTTTCGTATGGCAACAATAAACGGTGCACACGCTCTCGGGATTGCAAACGAAATCGGCAGTATTGAAATTGGTAAAAAAGCCGATTTAGTTTTACTCAATCTTAATGAGATATTTAATCCGCTATTGCCATCGGATAATTTGTACTCTTCGATTGTTTATTCTGCCTCACCCGAAAATGTCGACTCTGTTATGATAGATGGTAAATGGGTTTATCGGAAAAAAGAAAATATTGTTATTGATGTCGATAAAATACGCTTCGAGGCGAAAGAAGAACTTCATAAATTAATATCTCGAATGGATTATTGATAATCTGTTTAATTAAATCAATTAACAAATTTTAATAGCAAATTAATTGTATATCATATTGTTCCTAATTACATTTCAAATATTAATTCACAAAATCATCAAAGAATTTTATTGGAGTCTGTTATGAAAAAACTTCTTATTGTAAGTATCGTGCTTATTATTTTTATTTTCACTCAATCTCAGCTTTTTGCTCAGGATAAGCAAATGGAAAAACATCTTGAAAAGAAAGCCGAAATGATGCAGAAAAAGGGAGAGAAGCTGCAAAAGGTTGGAGAAAAGATGCAAGAGAAAGGTGAAAATGTTCAAGAGAAAGCTGAGAAAATGGAAAAAAAGGGAGAAGAGTTAAAACAGGTGGGTGAAGAAACGAAAGCGAAGGAAATGAATAAAACTGCAACCAAGCTGGAGAAAAAAGGTAAAAAGCTTGAACGCAAGGGAAAACTTTTAGAAAAAAAAGGTGAAAAAATAGAGAAAAAAGGGGAAGAGCTTGAAAAGAAATTAGAGAAAAAAGATAAACCAAGCTAAATTTTTTAATTCAAGAAAATAGAATAAAAGCGGTACTCACCTACCGCTTTTTATTTTTTTCACCAAAATGATTTCCATCTAACACAGAAGTATTATTATAAAAAGAGTTTTTGTGTTGTAGGTTATTGTTTCAATATACACCGATTAGTAACTGAAAAAATATTTTCTTCGTATATAACCAAAGCATAATAACCACCCGCACCGAAACCACAATTTACTGCAACTGTTTTACCAATTCTATCAATACCGGCTGCTTCGTGAATATGACCACAAATAGAAACATCGGGTTGTTTTTCTTCGATAATTTTCCGCACAGCCGTGCTGCCCACGTGAATTCCCGAATGTATTCGATCGAGTATTGTGTTATGCGGTGGTGCATGAGTAACTAATATTTTATGTCGCGCATTTGCAACGTCAAGAAAGGCGGTCGAGATTCTATCATAAACTTCGTCCTCCAAAATTTCATACGGGGTATTCAACGACGATCTCGGAGAAGCAGAAGCACCAAAGAAACCGATACCACCGATAATTACTCCTCTTGCGTTCAATGAAACTTGTTTTTGCAGCAATACTTCTTCGTGAGATGCCGAATCCATATTTCCGGCTATCGCAAATACGCGCTTGCTTGAGTTCACAAATCTATCAATAGCTTTTTCCACCTCTTTTTTCGATCCTACGGTAGTGATGTCACCTCCGATGATAGTGATATCGGGCATTTCTTTTTCAATCATTCTTTCAACGAGTGAATATTCACCATGAATATCTGTAACGGCAACTATTTTCATTTTCAGTTGTTAAAGTCGGATGAATAAATTATTATTGATCAATAAAAAGAATAATAAATATTTAATAAGGAATCAAATATGGAAATATATTCAACCTCTGTTCAAACGACTACCAAAGGATTCAGCGACGTGAGAGACATTACAGCAAGTGCCGTGAATTTTCTCAGAGAAATAAAGATCACCGAAGGATTGTTGACGGTATTTGTCCCGGGATCAACCGCGGCAATTACTACAATTGAATTTGAAGAAGGTGTCGTTCAGGATTTTAAAAAAGTAATAGAGAAGATTGCACCGAGAGATACCCATTATGAACATAATTCCAGGTGGGGCGACGGAAATGGTTTCTCACACGTGAGGGCGGCGCTGCTTGGACCCTCTTTGTCTGTTCCGATAAGCCGTAGCTCCCTTGAGCTTGGAACATGGCAGCAGATCGTACTGGTAGATTTCGATAATCGTCCGCGTACAAGAGAAGTGTTCATCCAGATAATAGGGAAATGATCAAGTCGGCTTTGATCAATTTCTATTTTTTGATGTTTTCTTTTTGAAGTTGCTCAAAATAATTTTTGATAAGGTCTTGATAATCTTTAGTATATTTGCCTTCCCGGATTTTTAAAAGTTCTTCACGAAGCCAATCAAGACCGCTTTGTGTAGAAAGATCGATTTCTGCGGGAGTTATTTTGGGGATATTTTTTCCCTCTTCCGCTCTGCGGCGTTTTTCATAATCGCGCTCTCGCATCGAGCGAGTTGATTCGAGTAAGCGAGAAAATATTCTTTCCTGCCTTTCTTTTGTTTCGGAATTGACATTACCTTGCTGTAAATCGGTTTCAACTTCTTTCATTTCTTTCGAAATTTGCTCAAGATTTCCCAGCAATCGGTTATAATCACCAGTACTTTTTGCTTCTTCGGCAAGCTGCTCAAGCGCCTTTTGAGCAGCGACTTGTTGTCCTGCAAGTCGGCGGTACTCTGCCGCCTGTTCAGCCGAGATAGATTCACCGCCTCCCTTGCCCATGCTCATCGCTTGCTGTGTTCCTTGATTGATACCGCTTTGCATCCCTGCCATCTGCTCTAACCGAGCCATTAGTCCTGCCATTCCCATTCCACCCTTACCCCCCTGCATCATACTGCTCAATGCATTTTGCATCATCGTTGCTGCGCGGTTAAGTGACGACATTGCTTCATTTTGTTTTTGCGATGTCCCCGCGGGATTTCGATATTCCATTTGCTGCATCGCCTCACCCATTTGCCGCAAAGCTGTACCCAATTCCTTACCCATCTCTGGACTGATGGCAAAACTTTTTTTCCCTACCTCAGCAAGAGCATTGACGATACGACCAAGGTTTTCGATTGCTTCGTTTTGTTTTCTTGTATTCTCACGGAACCGCACCGAATTCGGATCTAGCGAACGCGAATTGTCTTTCAATGCTTCTTCTTCCTTCGATAGCTCTATAACATTCTCCAACTGACGTCGCATCTCTTTCACGATTTGATCGGATTGACGTTCAAGAAGAGATTTTTTCGTTTTCTCCAACTGTTTTTTAAAATCTTGCATTTCTTGCTCAGCGTCTTTTTGCGATTGAGAAGCATTTTGCATATTCCCCGATTTCATCTGCATTATTGATTGTTGCATCTTTTTACCGGTTTGATTTTTTTGCATCATCTCTTCCGCCCCCGCCATTTCATCCAGAGGCATTTCTTTAGGAAATTCTTCCATTTTTTCACTAAGCGATTTTGTTTCTTTCTCAACAGCATCCAAATCTTTTTTCAATTCATCCTGCTTCTGAGCAAGTTCTTCCTTATTATTTTCAGATCCGCTCTTCTTTGTCGCTTCTTGAAGAGTATTTTGTTTTTTGATGAGTTCTTCCGATCGTTTTATTAACTCATCAAGTTTCTGCTCTATGCTTATCCGCTTTAATAATTCTATTGTCCGTTCCAGACTCTGCTTAAATTGTTCTTCCGTGATTTGTGCTTTTTGCATTGCCTGTTTCATCTCATCGGATGAAAGCTTTTTCATTGAATCCTGCAATTTACGTAATGCGTTTTGTAATTCCGGTGCGTTTAATTGTTCCATCAGTTTTTGCATCTCACGGTATTTTTCCATCGTTTCATCAGAAAGAAGCTTATTTTCATCCATTTTCTTCAACATCTCATCCATCTTTTGAATTGTTTCTTCAAGCTTCCTCTTCAGATCGCTATGGCGTTTTACCATTTCTTCAATTTTTTTCTGTTGCTGCCATGTCGCTTTATCTTTATTGCTTTTTGTTTGCCGCTGTAAATCTTCTATGTCGCGTTTAAGTTTATCAGCTTCATCAGCGATCTTTTTTAATGATTCTATTGATTCCTCTTGAGTGTTTGAAACATCTGTGAATACCTCTTCTAACGAAGGCAATCTCAAAATGTAAATTTGAGTGCGACTTGCTTTTGGTCCTGATATATTATCGTTATCAAATACTTCGGCATAGTAAGCAACGATATCTTCCGGCACAAGATTAAGCGCGTCTAAACTCCAGTCGTAAGATATATCCGCTTGATTTATGTTAGAGGAGGATGCTGGCAAGTTTAATGCAGAAAATTCTTCTGCCGGATTTTCATATTTTGATTGTGCAAGTCGATGCCACAATTTGAGTTTTGAGAATCCAAAATCGTCTTTGATGCGAATAAGTAAATTGAGATTCATCTGGGTTGTCAGATCGATATTTTTCCCCGGAGATAGAATCTCGATCGATGGAAAATCATCGGGAATTACCGTAACAGAATATTCGACGGGATCAATATTGACAAGCCGGGATGCATCTTCTATAATTATTTTATACGATCCATTCTTTCTTAAAATAAAATCTCCAGCGGCATTTATTTTGTTTGTTTTCAGATTTACGACACTTGAATCATTAAACATTACCAAACTCGATATCAATTCTTTATTGGAATTTATATCCAGGTGGACAGTTGAACCGGCATAAGCCCGGATATCACCGCTATTCTCGTCAACAAAACTTTTTTGCATCCGAGTGTAAGCAGGCGGTGTTATAGTGACGTTAAGTGATCGAATAAACGGACGATCGATTACTTTTATTGTAAATTTTTCACTCGAGACATCTCCGGCGGTCGCATAATATTCGGTTGTGGAAACGAGATTATTAAGTGTAGTGATAAATGAAGAATTAGCTCTCTGCTTCATTTGGTTAGACTCGAAAACATGCTGTCCTGCGGGACAAGTAGATAAAATAACGGCTTGATTTTTATCGACATTCGCTTGCACTTTTATGATGACATCTGCACCACGAACGACTTCCACATTTCCAGGCTCAACGTTGAACTCGATTAACTTCTTTTGAGAAAATGATTGTGAATAATGAATTATTCGGTAAAACGGATTGAGCAAGATGGCAGGTGAAATAATATTAGTTATGAGAAAGAGAAATAATACAACAAAAAAATATTTTGCACTCTTCTTAATTGATGACTCATCGATAGCTTCACCGAAATTAAGCTTAGCGACCGCATCGAAAAGATCTTTAAAAGACGCATCGATCAATTCAACCGAGTAATGGTTTTGCAAATACTTTTTATCTTCATAAACTTGAACCGCATCAATAAGACGATCTTTTATTTCAGGGAAAAAGCTTCCAATAAGACGGGCTGTTTCCCGCGCCGGTTCAATACGTAGCACTCTACTCAATCGTAAGAACGGAATAACTATATACCACCCCATGATTAAGGCACTGCCTACAATCAAAAAATAAAATAGTATTAATCGTCCGGTTCCCGAAAAGTGAAAATATTCCTCGGACAGCGATAACACAAGAATGAAAATTATGAGGATTGAAATTCCAACAGCACATTTCGACCAGAACGCTACACGAAGTTTTTTTCTTTGTGCGATCTTCAACCTTCGGATAAGTTCCGAATAATTTTCAGAAAGATGAGAATTTAGCGCGCTCATTGATATGGCATTTAAAGATTTAGTGAGTTAACGCCCAAACAACTATGTTGGTTCCGAAACGTAGGGATTCGATGTGCTTTTCCATAGTATCGTTATGAACTTCAGGATCGTTCCATCCATCGCTCGGATTCGATTCGAATGTATAATATAACACAAGTCGGTTGTTGTGAAACAATCCGAATCCCTGAGCAGGTTTTTCATCGTGGGCGTGAACTTTAGGGGGACCGTTTGAAAAATCAAACTGACAACTGTACAATCCGAAAGAATGAGGTAGTTCAACCAAATCACGATCGGGAAAAACTTTTTTAATTTCGCGACGGAAAGATTTGTCCATGCCGTAATCATCATCCACATAAAGGAAACCGCCGTTTTCAAGATAGGTACGCAAGCGGTGTGTTTCGTTGTCGCTAAGAACAATATTTCCGTGACCGGTCATAAAAATAAATGGATATGTAAAAAATTTATCGTCTTCGATCGAAACAAACTCATATCCCGGAGCAACATTTATCGATGTATTCTGACCGATAAATTTCAAAAGATTAACCTCTTCTTGGGGATCGTTGTACCAATCACCACCGCCGTTATATTTGAGACGGGCAATTTTAAACGCACTATTAACAGACGGTACCTGAGAAAACAGATCAGCTTGAGATACAATGATGATGATTAGAATTATAACGAAAATATATTTCATACAATAAAAATGTATGAAATGATGATGGAAGAAGCAAACGCCAACAGAAATATCCAAATCATTTTATTTAGAGAGGATAAATAGATTGGTAGTGCGCACCGAATGCACGCACCACCAACAAGGAGTGTACGATAGTGATATTTAGTTATAGGTAATCGAAATTCAGAAAATGTATTGACGACTATTTTTTCAGAATTTTCAATCGCCTTGTGTTTTTTTAATATGAATCGAATTCTGCCAAAGACTGATGAAAATCTATTAGCGTGGAATCCATTAATCCATAATTTTTCTTAAGAATGCCGGACGATCCACATCGATTGTATTCGCCGCACGTGCTGTTTCTACTTCATCGTTTTTCATCGAATTCAAAGGAATATCAATGCCACGTCTAATGTATGCGGGTTCTTCAAATTTCTGTAAATCGTGTAAACCGGCGGGAATCCTTTCGATAACTTTCGCCGCGGGTCTCGCAACCCGGACTGTTCCGACACCGCGCTTATTAAAACCGGTGGCAATTACAGTAACCATCATCTCTTCGCCAAGCGATTCATCAACTACCGCGCCCATTATCACATTGGCTTCTTCACCGGCCGCTTCGTGAATTACACTAACAGCTTCATCAACTTCAACCAATGACATAGTTGGACCGCCGGTTACGTTAACGAGTACACCAAGAGCGCCCGATATTGAAACACCTTCGAGAAGCGGGCTTGAGATTGCCGCATGTGCAGCCTCGATCGAACGGTTCTCACCTGTTGCAAGGCCTGAGCCCATCAAAGCATCGCCCATCTCACGCATAATAGTGCGGACATCTGCGAAGTCGACATTGATTAAACCCGGTGTTGTAATTAATTCCGAAATACCTCTTGTTGCATTATAAAGCACCTCATTGGCTTTATCGAATGCTTCCTGAAGCGGAGTATTCCGCTCGACAATCGAGAGCAATTTCTGATTCGGGATGACAATTAATGTATCTACTTGCTTTTTCATTTCCTCAATTCCGGCTTCTGCCTGGGCTAATCTCTTTTTCCCTTCGCAGGCAAAAGGTTTTGTTACAATACCGACAACAAGCGCACCGATGCTTTTGGCAATGTTTGCAACAATCGGTCCGCCGCCGGTACCTGTACCTCCGCCCATTCCTGCTGTTATGAAGACCATATCGCTACCGGCCAATGAGCGGGCAAGTTCGTCGCGATCTTCTTCCACTGCACGTTGACCGATGGAAGGATCGGCTCCCGCACCTAAACCGCGTGTTAAATTTTTTCCGATCTGGATTTTGTTCGGCGCTTTGTTTCGTTCAAGCGCCTGCATATCGGTATTGATCGCAAAAAAATCGACTCCTTGCATCCTTTTGTCGATCATACTGTTCACGGCATTTCCACCGCCGCCACCAACGCCAACAACACGTATCTTGGCTCCTTGGTTAAAAAAGTTATCGAGTTCTATCACTGTCGTATCTCCTTTTATGTTTTGAAATGAATGTGTAAATAATATTTAAAAAAATTATATATAATAGTAATTTCATTTTATAATTCATCGAACCAACTTTTCATTTTTCCGAATATTTTTTTAATCGATTCGCTTCTCTTGCCTTCGGCAAAATTAAGAGGTGTTTTCTCTTTATGTCGAAGTCCGTGCAACACCAATCCAACGCATGTTGAATAAATCGGATTCTCAATTTCGCGCACCAAACCCGCGTTGAAACCGCCTGGAATTCCTATCTTCACCGGTAATCCGAGAACTTCGCGTGCCAGATCTGCCGCACCTTTTATCAGTGAGCCACCTCCTGTTAGCACAACACCTGCAGAGAGATGGCGTGAATATCCGGAACGCTTAATTTCCATAGCTGCTATTTCAAATATTTCTTCCATTCTTGGTTGAATTATCTGTGCTAAAAGTTTTTTATCGATTTCTAAAGGCGGTCTGCCGCCAATTCCCGGAATCGTGATAGGATCATCGTCTAAAACACCGGGTAAATATGCGAAACCGTACTGGCATTTTAATTTTTCTGCTTGCTCGGTTAAAACTCCAAGTCCGCGTCGAATATCATTGGTTACCTGACTGCCTGCAATTGGAATCACAGCAGTATATCGAATTGTCCGATCCTCAAAGACCGCTAAATCGGTGGTTCCGCCGCCAACATCGAGCATCGCGATTCCGACTTCTTTTTCTTCTTCATCCAGCACAGCATAGCTTGAGGCGAGTGGTTCGAGAACCATATCGCCGATATGTAATCCGGCGCGTTGCACACATTTATAAATATTCTGAGCTGCCGTTACTAGTCCGGTTATGATATGGACATTCGCTTCCAAGCGCACTCCAGACATTCCAACAGGATCACTAACTCCATCTTGTCCGTCTATAATGAATTCTTGTGGGATTACATGAATGATACGCCGGTCAGACGGCAGAGCAACTCTTTTAGTATCTTCGATTAATCGATTAACATCAGACTGAGTTATTTCATTCTCAACACCACTGATGGCAATGACACCTCGGCTTTGAAAACTTTGAATATGATCGCCTGCAATCCCAACAATCACAGATTGAATTTTAATCCCCGACCGTGCCTCTGCTTCCGAAACTGCACTTTGAATTGAACGAACGGTTTTATCGATGTTTGTTACAACACCTCGTGTTAGGCCATCGGATAAACTTCTTCCAACACCGAGGATGTTAAACTTCGCGTTTTCATCCATCGATGCCACTACAACACACACCTTTGTTGTGCCGATGTCGAGTCCAACTATTATTTCAGGTTCCATGCCTCGTTTGACCTTTCACTATTTTTCACAGAGCTTCCATATTTCTAATTATCGGTTACCCATTTAACAACTACCTGATCATTAAATCTTAGATCAATTTGCTTCAATCGGTCGGCATTTTGCGCTCTGACATAATTACTCCAGAATGTTTGCAGCATGAGTAATTTTGCAGGATAATTATCTCGACCAATAATGATCGGTATCGCAGCTTCGGTTGAGAACAACAATACATCATCACCATTTTTCATATTCACTTCCGAAATGAAGCGGTACATTGTTGAATCGATTTCGATAGCAGTTTGGAGAATTTGGATTGCCTCTTGAATTTCCGAATTCTCAATTGCTTTACCGATCTTTGCATTCTCAATTCCCTTAATACCATTTATTATCGGAAGATCGAGCTTTACCGCGGTTTCCAGGTACGGTAATAATACACCATCATCATCGATATATCTTAATTGTTGTGAATTAACCGTAGCAATCGGAACACGTTCAGTTATATTAATATTAATCGCATCAGGATATTGCCGGGTGACACAAAGATTTTTTATAAACGGTTCAACACTGAGTTTCTTCTGAATATCATTTAGATTAAGATCATTCAACATTGTGCCGTTCTTGATTTCGGATAATGTATTAATATATTTCACCGGTAAAATTCGCGCACCATCGATGATTATTCGCTTCAACGGCAACGTTTCTCTCCACTCAGCGCCGAGAAAACAAAGAACAATAATTACGGCAACCAGCGGTATTGTTAGAAAAATACCAAGTCGACGTATTCGTTTTTCTGTGCTTATAACTTTTTTTGTTTCCACTGTTTCCATTAATTCGATATTTCTTTTTAAACGTTTTGTGAATAACCGAGTAATTTTACTTCAAGTTCGAGCTGAATGTTAAATCTATCGAGTACTGCTTTTCGAACGGTATCGATCAGATAAAAAACATCTTTTGCTTTCGCGCCGCCGAGATTTATGATGAAGTTTCCGTGTTTCTCGGAAATTTGTGCTGCGCCGCAGATCATTCCTTTCAATCCTGCATCTTCAACCAGCTTCGCCGCCTGGGTTCCTGTCGGATTTTTAAATACGCTTCCGCAGTTCGGATAGCTGATAGGGTGCTTCCGGTTGCGCTGTAATATCAAATCATTTCTGATTTTCATCAACTCTTCGGTATTGCCTTCCGGAAGTTCGAACCATCCATTCAAAACAACATCGGTATCCATCAGTGAAGAGCGGCGGTAAGCAAATCCGATCTGATCTTTTCCCAGAACAACGATTGCTCCGTTTCTCAGTACCTCAATTTTACAGAGATAATTTGAAATCTCTCCGCCATAAGCACCGGCATTCATAACTATAGCTCCTCCAATCGTGCCGGGGATCCCGGCGAGCATTTCAACGCCTTTTTTCTGATGTTGAATTGCAAAATCTACGAATCGGTTCAAGGCAACACCCGATTCGGTGTAAATTTGATTTCCCTCCATATAAATCGATCTTAATGCGGATTCGATGTCAACGATTGCGCCACGGAATCCATCGTCGTTTACAAGAAGATTACTCCCTTTTCCGAGAGCGAAAAATGGGAAATTATTTTTCTGCAGATACCTGATCATATCTACGGCGTCATTTTTATCTTCCGGTTTAAAATAATAATCTGCCGGTCCGCCGATGCGCAAAGTTGTGTGATTGCTCATAGGTTCGCTCAGAAGTATCGCGCCGCGAAAAAAATTTTTTATGTCGTCAATATTTATCACTGTATTTATAATTTATTAATTGTTCACAGTTGATAATTGTTTAATCAATTTTTCCGAATATTTCCAGATATCACCCGCGCCCATCATGATCACAATATCGTTCTTCTTCAAAACCGACTTCAAATAATTCGGTAATTCATTTTTATCGGGAACATAATGAGCATTTTTATGACCGTATTGCTTGGCGGCATCAATTATCATCTCACCGGTGATACCTTGTATCGGTTCTTCTCGTGCCGGATATACATCAGTAACAACGAGCACATCGGCGAGTAAAAATGCTTTCGCGAACTCTTCACAAAAATCACGCGTGCGTGAGTACAGATGCGGTTGAAAAACACACACCGTTCTGCGCCGCCACCCCGCTTTAACGCCTGCGAGCGTAACTTTACACTCGGTTGGATGGTGCGCGTAATCATCATACACGCTGATACCGTTGATTTCTCCGCGTAATTCCCATCTCCGAATAACACCTGTGAATTTTTCGATACCGGATTTCACTTTTTCAAACGGAATCCCGAGTTCAAGACTAACAGTGATTGCCGCCAGTGCATTTTGAACATTATGTTTACCGGGAACCTGCAGAATAATTTTCCCCAATTCAATATTATTCCGGAGAACCGTAAATGTAACAGTGTGATTTTTATGAGATATATCAACCGCTTGCACATCTGCCTGAGGATTGATACCGTAACTGATGACTTTTTTCTGACTCAATTTCGGCATAATGTCCTGCAATGCCGGCTCATCAAGACAGAGTACAACAAATCCATAAAAAGGAATTTTATTCGCGAATTGAATGAATGCACCTTTTATATCTTCCAGATCGCGGTAGCAATCAAGATGATCTGTTTCAAGTGTAGTGAGCACTGCTATTGTCGGGGTAATTGAAAGAAACGATCTGTCGAACTCATCCGCTTCAACAACGATAAAATCACCATGACCAAGTCGCGCATTTGAACCGCCGAAGCCGCTCAACCGCCCGCCAACGATTACAGTTGGATCGAAATTTCCTTCGAGCAAAACAAGACCAACCATGGATGTAGTGGTTGTTTTACCATGCGTGCCGGCGATTCCTATTCCATATTTCAGCCGCATTACTTCTGCAAGCATCTCTGCCCGCCTGATAACCGGTATTTTTCGTTTTTGCGCTTCGATAATTTCAGGATTATCAAAGGTGACTGCCGATGAATACACGAGTGCATCAACGTTGGCGGAAACATTAGACGATTTATGCCCATCGAAAATATCCGCGCCTAATTTTTGAAGCCGTTCTGTTATCTCGCTTAGTTGCTTGTCGGAACCGGACACTTGAAATCCCTGGTCGAGCAATATTTCTGCAATGCCGCTCATACCGATACCGCCGATGCCGACAAAATGTATTTTTTTAATTGAACTGAACATAATTGAAACTATCGATTTATTTTAAAATTTTATTATGCTGAAATATTTTATTTACCGATGATCATTTTAATCGATATCAACAACAACGCAACACCGAAAACTTTACGCAGTGTGTCGGGAGAAAGTTGATTCGCAATATAACCGCCGATAAATCCGCCGAAGAAAAATCCGATGCACAGTATGCCTGCTACCTTCAAATCAACGTGACCTGCGTTGTAATATTGAATAGCCGCTAATATCCCGATCGGCGGTATGAGCATCGCAAGCGTGGTTCCTTGAGCCATATGCTGTTGCCATCCGAAAATGAAAACAAGCGCCGGTATAATGATGATCGCGCCGCCAATTCCAAGTAATCCGGCGAGAGTTCCACCTACGAGTCCGAGAAGAATATATTGAACTGTTTGCGTCATAAATTTACCTTTCAAAATATTTTATCATCGTATCCCCAAAACAGGTCTCTTACCTCTCGGTACTAACTCTGCGATACGATGCATTTCCTGAAGCAGCTCTTTATCCCGTTCATATCTTCCTATTCTGATTCGGAATAATCTTCTTCTGCTTTTCGATTTAAAGACAACAACCTGAGATGCACCCGCCGTTTGAACCTGCCGTTCGCGCCCGATGTGCATCCATTCGATATCAGATAGCAAGATTTCCTGATTTCTGTATTTATTGTGGAAAATAATTCTATCGGGACCGACAATCAGTTTACGATCGCGTGCACGATTCAATAATAACACGATAAATGAAATTATCACGAAAAGGATGATAATGTATAACAACGGATCTGTAACTAATGTCGGCAGCTTATCAAAATCAAACGTCCCTCGCACACCGGAATATATTATTAAAGTGACAAGGTACAATAACGACTGCTGATAATAAAAGTCGAGCTTATATTTAAATATTTTCGCGCCGCTAGTTATCGGTTGATTTTCCATACGTACCTGCAAGAGTGATTATTCTTTTTGCTATTTTCGCAGCAGCATCCGGTTTCCCGAATTTTTTACTTTTCGCACTCATTTCAGTCATAACTTGACTGTCCAAAATTTTCTTCAACGCCGCATCAAGTCCTATTAATAATTTTGAATCATCTACAACCAGAGCAGCCCCGGCGGCGGCAAGCGAACGGGCATTTTCAGTTTGATGATCTGCTGTGGCGTAAGGATACGGCACAAGTATTGCCGGCTTGCCCAGTCTGGTCAACTCGGCTATCGTGGTAGCGCCCGCGCGTGAAATTACAACATCTGCAACACAATACGCGTAATCCATACGTTCGATAAACGGATTCACTGAAACTGTTTGTGCGCCGAACGATTTTTTTATATCACTATAAGTCGAAAAATTGTCGGCTCCGGTTTGCCATATTACACGAGATCCTGTCTCAACTAACTGGGGCAGAAATTTTTCAATCGCACGATTGATGGTTTCGGCGCCAAGACTGCCGCCTAAAACAAGAATCGTTTTTCTCTTATCTTCCGATTCGAATCCAAAATATTTCATAGCCGCATTCATATCGACATCTTCAAGCAATCCGCGCGTCGGATTGCCGGTCAGATAAACATTATTCATTCCGGTGAAATATTTCATCGATTGCTCAAATGTCAGATGAATTTCATCTACGCGCGGTGCCAACAACCGGGTGGTCACACCGGGATAACTATTTTGTTCCTGAATAAGCGTTGGTACGCCAAGGTAAACAGCCATTCTCAGAACGGGACCCGAAACATAACCGCCCGTTCCCACAACGACATGGGGTTTAATATTTTTCAAGATAGAATATGTTTGAAATATTGACACAATTAATTTTATCGGAAATATAATATTCTTCAATTTTAATCTTCGTTGAAAACCGCTTATCCAGATGGTTCGAAAACCATATCCGGTTTGCGGTACCAAGCGTGCTTCAATTTTATCGGCAGTTCCGACGAATGTAATTTCGATCGACGGCTCTATTTTTTTTAATTCATCTGCGATAGCAATCGCAGGAAACAAATGACCGCCTGTACCGCCGCCGGCGAACATAACACGCAGAGCCAAACTAATACACCTTTCTCAATTCAATATTATCAGCATCCACCGATCCTATAACCGGAACTTCTCTGGCGCGCGGATGAAGTTCAGTGTGAGCGGAAATATTGAGTAAAACACCGATAGCACAGGCGGAGAAAATCATCGACGAACCGCCGTAACTCACAAACGGCATCGGTAATCCGGTTGTGGGTAAAATTCCGAGCGTAACACCCGCGTTAATTAATGCGTACAGCGTAATCGACCACGTTATTGCGAGCGCAAGATATTTACTGAATATATCAGGAGCGTTTTTTGAAATTTTTAATCCGCGTATCATGATATAGAAAAAAAGACCAAGGAAAAATATTGTTCCTAAAAATCCATACTCTTCACCAACAATCGAAAACACAAAATCGCCATACGATTCTGGTAAAAAGAAATCGCGTTGTTTACTTTCACCGGGACCGACACCGAAAATTCCACCATTACCAAAACCCAAAATCGATTGCCACGGCTGGTAATTCGATTGCGCTGTTCCACTGCTCACACCACCGAGGAAATCGGTGACACGCCTGAGCCGGTATTCTGCACTCACCAAATAAATACCGATAACCGGCAATAATATTGCGAATGTCAGGAAGAGGTGTTTCATCCTTACATTTCCTGCGAACAGCAGAATCATGCTCAATCCGAATATCATTGCACCCATGCTGAAGTTCGGTTGAGCCATCACGAGCGCCGTTACGATTCCCACCCAGAAGATCATTGGATAATATCCGCGGCGAAGATCGTCAATTATTTCCTGTTTCGATGCGATGAGTACACTCAAATGAAACAACAACGCATACTTCGCAAACTCCGAGGGTTGAAATCCTATGCTGTTTATTCGAATCCACCTTGTAGCTCCTTTAGATACAACTCCTAATACAAGCGTAAAGAACAGCATCGCTACGGCGAGGATAAGAGCATATTTCGTAAACCGTCGAATCACTTTATAATCAAATCGAATAAAAAAGAACATTCCGAAAATACCCATTAAAACTTTAATCGCATGACTCGTCAGCATTTTTTCACTGTCGCCCATTTTCACCTGCGCATACGAAGCCGAGGCACTGTAAACTATGCCTAAACTCAACAACATCAATGTGAGCACAGCCGACATCAGCCAAAAATCTATATGATTGCGATGTTCATTCATGAATATTAAATCAATGCCTTTACAATTTCTTTAAAAATCTGGCCACGGTGTTCGTAATTTTGAAACCAATCGAATGATGCACAAGCGGGTGATAATAAAACAATATCTCCGGATGACGCAAGTTTCCGAGCTTCATCAACAGCTTGTTGCATCGAAGATGCAATAACAACTTTCTTCAATCCGGAAAATGCATCTTTCACTTTACCTGCCGATTCTCCAATTGCGATAACCGCTTTAACATGTTTCTTCAGCGGTTCAAACAATTTAGTATAATCGTTCCCTTTATCTCTGCCTCCAATCATCACAACAATTGGTTCTTCATATGCTTGCAGGGCATACCAAACAGAATCGACGTTGGTCGCTTTTGAATCATTGATATATTTTACACCATCCAATTCTCTGACGAATTCCAATCTGTGTTCCACTCCGGGAAAAGTCTTCAACGTCGATCTGATGCTTGCCGGGTTTATATTCATCAATCGCGCTGCTAAAATAGCTGCCATTGAATTATAGAGATTGTGGATTCCCCTTATCTTTATATCATCGGCATTAAATATTTCGATTTCTTTACCATCAATCGCAATAGCAACTTTATTATCTTTGACGAATGCACCTTCGCGAAACTCTTTTTCGATCCCGAACGGCATTCTGCGAACATTATTTGACGCTAACTTATCTACCGCCTTCCGGGTATTAATATCATCATGATTATAAATGAGATAATCATTCTTATTTTGATTCTTAAAGATTCTACATTTTGAATCGATGTATTTTTGGAGATTGTTTTCATACCGATCGAGATGATCGGGAGTTATATTGAGCAAAATAGAAATATGCGGATGAAATGTATCGATATAATCCAACTGAAAACTACTTACCTCAAGAATTGCTACCGCATCATTCTGCAATTCACCCGCAAAACAGGCAAACGCTTTCCCGATATTTCCACCAACCGACACATTTCTACCGGCATCGCTGAAAATATTACCGATCAAAGAGGTTGTGGTTGTTTTACCGTTTGTGCCTGTAACCGCCACGATCGGTGCCCTACAAAACCAGCTGGAAACCTCTAACTCTGAAAATATTTTTAAACCACGCTTCGATGCTTCTATAACTATCGGTGATGTTGATGGAACACCGGGGCTCAGCACCAGCATTCTTGAATCATAAACCTTATCGGTGTGACCGCCGGTTTCGTACTCGATCTTATTATTTTTAAGAGATATGATCGCATCCGCCAGTTTGGTAGAATCGCCGTTATCGCTGACAAAAGGAATTGCGCCATTACTCCTTAGTAACTCCGCAACAGCGATACCGCTCCGAGCCATACCCAAAATGCTGACTTTTTCACCTTTCACAATATTTTTTTGAATTTCATCCATCTATCGTCATCGAACTTTGAACGTTGCCAAACTCAAAATCATTAATAAAATCGCAATTATATAGAAACGTGTTACAATTTTTGGTTCGGGCCAACCGAGCATTTCAAAATGGTGGTGAAGCGGAGCCATTTTGAAAATCCTTTTACCTTCACCATACTTTCTTTTTGTATACTTAAAATAGGTTCTTTGAATAATTACCGAAATCGTTTCAACTAAAAATACACCGCCAAGAGTTGGGAGGAGTAATTCTTTTTTTATCAAAACACAAAGTGCCCCTATCGCACCGCCAAGAGCTAAAGAACCGGTGTCACCCATAAATACCTGAGCGGGGTATGCGTTGAACCAAAGGAAACCGAGCGAAGCACCCACTAATGCCGCGCAATAAATGCTTAACTCCGCATTCCCGCGCAGAAATGGAATGGTTAGATACTGACTGAGATCGGCGCGACCCGAAATATAAGTAATCACGGCAAGCGTAATTCCAACAATACAAACAAGTCCGGCAGCTAATCCGTCTAAACCGTCTGTTAAATTTACCGCGTTACTTGTTGCGGTTATTATAAAAATCACCATGGGAATATATAAGATTCCGAAATCAAGCTCCATGTTCTTGAAGAACGGCATGGTGGTGCTCGATTTCAATTTCCAAAGATCAACATCGATCCAGTGAGGGAAAAAATATATCACTCCACCCACAATCAGTCCAACAATTATTTGACCGGCGAGTTTGTATTCTTCAATCAATCCTTTTCTTTTTTTCTTCACTACCTTGAGATAATCGTCTAAAAAACCGACCGCTCCTAATGCTGCTGTTACGAAAATAATCAACCACACATAACCGTTTTTCAAATCTGCCCAAAGAAGTGCAGGAATCAGGATCGCGCCAAGTATAATCAGCCCGCCCATCGTTGGAGTACCAGCTTTACTCAAGTGTGTTTTAGGTGCTTCAACTTTTGCCGATTCACCGATTTGATGTTTCTTCAAAAGCCGTATCACTTTCGGTCCCAACCAAAACGCTATTATCAAAGCGGTTACTGCCGCAGCACCTGCCCGGAACGAAATATATTTGAATATTCCGAATCCCGGTGGATGTAATACCCGATTAATATATTCCAGCAGATAATAAAGCATTGATTTACACTCTTCCTCTCTTTAATCTTTCTGAGAGAAATATGACAACATCTTCCATTTTCATTCCGCGGGATCCTTTCACCAGGATCAGATCGCCTTTTGAAATTAACTCCGATGCGAATTCGGCTAATATGTTTTTTTGATCGTAATGATATTTCAATTTCACGGATGAATTATCGTGAATAAACTTTGACATATCTCCATAAGTTAAAAGATAATCGAATTTATTTTGCGTTACAGCTTTACCGATTTTTTTGTGTTCGTTTATCGCCGAATCTCCGAGCTCGAGCATATCGCCAAGAATTAATATTTTTTTACCTTTACATTTAATAGCATCAACAGTTTCTAATGCCGAGATCATCGAATCGGAGTTAGCGTTATATGTATCGTTGATTATTGTAACAGTCCCGAATTTTAAGATTTCCATTCTTTTATTCACGCTACGAAAATGATTTAGCGCTTTGGCAATTTTCGTCTCGGGAACACCAAATTCCAAACCTATAGCAGCCGCCGAAAGAGCATTCTTCATTGTATGCATACCCGGCACCGAAAGTTTTATACTAAATTCTTTTTTCTTTCTATGCTTCACGCTGAAAGTTACGCACCCGGCCGAATCAACACTTTTCATCTTGCCTAAAACATCGGCGGCAGAATCATTGAAACCGAAGAATATTTTATCCGTTACTTTGTCCGCATTCTTGTTTATATGAGGATCATCAGTATTAATAAATGCCTTCGATTTATCTTTCAGATAATCAAAAAGTTCACCCTCGGCGCGAGCAATGCCTTCAGTGGTTTTGAAAAATTCAAGATGTTCCGACCCGATATTTGTAATCACGCCATGAGTCGGTTTTAAAATATCGCATAAATATTTTATCTCACCGAAGTGATTTGTACCGATCTCAATCACGGCTATCTCGTGCTTCCTTTTCAACCGGAACAACGTCTGCGGGACACCGATCTGGTTGTTTAAATTTCCCACTGTGCTAAGAACTGTATATTTTTCCCCGAGCACTTTGGCTGTCATTTCTTTTGTTGTCGTTTTACCATTACTTCCCGCAATGGCGATTATCGGTATCTGAAATTTATCACGGTATAAAGATGCCAGCTCACCAAATGCTTTTAATGAATCTTTCACGACAAGAACAGGTTTATTCAAATATTTACGCCTGTCTGCAAATGTATCGATGACTGCACATGCAGCACCCGCATTGAACGCATCAACAACGAATTGATGTCCGTCGAACATCTCGCCTCTCAAGGCGATGAACAATTCATCCGTTTTCACCGTGCGCGAATCTGTTGAGACACCGCTGAATGATCGAACTTCTATTGATTCGAAGTTGAACGCCGATTCATGTTCAATTTTCAATATGTCGCTTTGCTTAAGATTCATACTTGTAAATTCATGAATGAATCAACAACCGCTTTATCGCTGAACGGAATTTTATTGTTTCCGATAATCTGATATTCTTCGTGCCCTTTTCCGGCGATCAGAATAACATCATTTTTTTTCGCGAAACCGATTGCTTCCTTAATCGCTGTAGCCCGATCGGTATGCCGATAAACCTGCGCTTCCGGGTGAACACCTTTCATTATTTCATCAATTATTTTTTTAGGATCTTCATTCCGCGGATTATCGGAAGTTATAATCGTAATGTCACTAAGACGGGTTGCAACCTCTGCCATCTTAACTCTCTTCCCACGATCTCGATCTCCACCACAGCCAAATACCGTGATTATTTTATTCGATCGGTTAGTTTCGAATAAATCATGAATTGTGGATAGAACATTTTCCAAGGCATCGTGAGTGTGCGCATAATCGATGATTGCAGTCCATCCAGTTTGCGAAATATATTGTTCGAATCTTCCTCTTACGGGACTAATATTTTTAATAGCGCCCTGTATGTCGCTAGCCGGAACACCTATCGCCCGACACGCTGCATATGCGGCAAGAATATTGCTTAAATTAAACTTCCCGATTAATTTAGTTTCAATATCGATTTTTTTTTCATTGTCGATGATGGTGAATCGGCTTCCTTCCATATTCATCCTGATATTGCTCGCGCGAACAGCGGCGTCACCGGATATTCCGTAGGTCAGCACCGATGCGTTTGTTCGGGAAATTATTTTCATACCCCATTCGTTATCAGCATTTAAAATTGCATGGGATGATGAAGATAGATTATCAAACAAAATAACTTTGGATTTAAAATATTCATCCATCGATTTATGATAATCCAGATGATCCTGCGTAAGATTTGTGAAAACAGCCACACTAAAATCTATTCCATGAACCCTGTTTTGGTGAAGCGCGTGCGAAGAAACTTCCATCACTGCATACTCACAATTACCTTTCACCATTTTATCCAACAAAGCATGAAGCTCCAGCGATTCCGGAGTTGTATGTGTGGCGGGAAATACTTCATCGCCAATTCGGTAATCGATAGTCCCTATGAGACCGGTTTTTTTTCCCGTTGCTTCCAGAATCGATTTTATCAAATGCGCTGAAGTGGTTTTACCGTTAGTTCCGGTTATTCCGATTATTTTTAATTTGGAAGAAGGGTTGTGATAATAATTCGAGGCGATCTGAGCAAGTGCGAGCCGGCTATTGGGTACAACCACCTTCATCACACCTTTGTGAAGAAAATAAGAATCGGGCAGGAGCGTGTCATTCTCTAAAACGATACAGATTGCACCGCGCTCCACTGCATCTTCGATAAATTTATGCCCATCCGATGTTGTTCCACGAATCGCGATGAATAAATCACCGTGCGTGATATTCCGTGAATCATATTGGATTCTATTTATTTCAATTTCCTGAGTCGGTGTCATATGTCCATATATCAGATGGAACATTTTGGTGACCGTTACATCGCTGATGATTTCAGAAAACTTCATCGTCGGTTTCCTGTCTGATCGTTCATACCGAGATCCAGATCGCTTTTCTGTTGACATATCAACGTGACTCGCATTCCGCGTTTTTTTTTGATTCCCGCTAACGGCGTTTGTGTTGAAACTGTTCCGGAACCGTTGACAACAGGAATTAAACCTTGTGTTTTTAAAGTTTCAATAGCTTTCCTTAAACTCAAACCGCGAACATCCGGGACCAGATCAGAAGCCTGTATGGTTTTCTTCTTTCCAATCTCAGAAGAAACAGATCCGCTATCTGCCGAGGCAACTACCGAATTCAATCGGCTCGTCACATCTGTAGTTGCAATTACTTGTTCCGCTATTCCGCGAAAAACCGGCGCGCTCACTAATCCACCATAATAACTTTCGCCCTTTGGTTTATCCATCATTACCAGACAAACAATTTGCGGATCTTCAATAGGGAAGAAACCCACGAACGATGCGATATATTCTCCGGTCGTATATTTGCCGTCAATCATTTTTTTCGAGGTGCCTGTTTTCCCTGCTATGCGTACACCATTAACTTTTGCCGATGTTGCGGTTCCACGATCCACAACGCCTTCTAAAAATTTAGTCAATTCTTGACATGTTGAATGAGAAATCACGTTCCGTATCTTTTGAGGTTTTGATTCTCGCACAAGTACGCCGTTTGCATCAACTTCCTTTTTGAAGAGCAAAGGTTTCATCAAAACACCATCGTTAGCGACGGCAGCGTACGCACATACAATCTGAAGCGGTGTAACACCAACTTCATACCCGAACGCCATCGTATTTAATGATGTTGCAGACCAGTTGATCGGTTTTTTCAAAACACCATTTAATTCTCCGGGATATTCAATATTGGTTGCAATACCAAATCCGTAATCACGCGCCATTTTGTAAAATCTCTCGGCACCAATAATATCGCTTATCTTTGCCATAACTATATTGCTCGACATTTCAATTGCTTCTTGAAATGTCAGAATTTCAGCTTTATGCGCATCGATTATTTCACGTGGTTTTTTATTCGCCGATATGTAAACTTTATATAATCCTTTTTCAGCGTTGAATTTACTTTCCGGTTTTACGAGATTATGTTCAATAGCCGCAGAAGCTGTGACGATTTTAAATACAGATCCAGGTTCGAACATATCGGTAAAAGCGCGCAAACGCCGATCTTCCATTTCGTATTTTCCGAAATTGTTCGGGTCAACTTTTGGATATTGTGCTATCGCTAATATTTCACCTGTCTGTGGTTGCATCATAATAACAAGTCCACGGTCGACCTTACTTTTTTCAACACCTTTTTTCAATTCTTTTTCTGCAATCGCCTGTAGTTGTATATCGATGGTGAGATAAATGTTATTGCCATCTCGCGGTTCCACACGCGGGTAATCAACAGAGGGGCGTGCACGTCTTAAGCCATCCCGCTGAAACACAACATAACCATCAGCACCCCGTAGTTCGTTATCATATTGCTGTTCAATTCCCGATATGCCCGAATTATCGATGTTAGCAACGCCGATAAGTTGCCCCGCGAGATAATCGTTATAGTAAATTCTCTTTGTTTCATAACGGGCAATTACTCCGATCATTTTTTTAACATCGATCTCTTTCAGATATTTAACATCGACCATACGTTCGAGCCAAACGAAGCGGGTGTCGGATTTTAGTTCTTGCAAATAATGGCTTTTGGGTTTTCCAAAAACTTTTGAAAATTTCTTTGAAATATCATCGGCATCTTCAGCAGCGATTTTAGGATCTGCCGCGAAGGAAACAAGCTGAGAGTTTGATGCTAAAACATTTCCTTTTCTATCATATAAAATGCCTCTCGAAGCCGGAAGCACGAACTTTGCCTGATATTGTTTTTGAGCTATTTCTTTATACTTCGGTGATTCGATAATCTGAACCTGAAGAAGCCGCATGGCAATAACACCGAAAAATACAAACAATAATATCCGCACAAATCGGAGTCGGGATTTTTTTTCATGAAAATCTCCGATATCATATGCCGGCAATTTTTGTTGTTGTTCAATCGTCATTTTTAATTACCAGATTCGAGCGGTTCTGTTCTGTTAAGTTGATCAAGTTTCGTATCATCGAATTCGAACCAGATCGGTTGTTCGCGAGGCGATACTAATTCTAATTTATCCGTCAAGATTTTCTTCTCTATCCGTTCCAGACTCGATTTCTTATTTATTTCCGCAAGAAGGAAACCGTTCTCGTTCACCATTTTTTCGTGAAGATTGTTCAGATCGTTCACTTCAACCACAAGTCTATTCACACAAATTTTATTCCAAATGTAACCCACAATCATAAATGATACGACGACGATAATTGCGAGAATAGAAATCGAAGATTTACCTCGTCCTTTCACTGCCCGATTTTGGCGCGGTGTGCCGTTCGTCTTTAGTGGTACTGAATTACCGTTGTAAATTTCTTTCGCCATTATCTATTCGTTATTCCTGCGGTTAAAAAATATTATTATAATTTGCTAAACCCGTTCAGCAACTCTCATTTTTGCGCTCCGAGCGCGTGGATTCTGAATAATTTCTTTTTCTTCAGGTTCAATCGGTTTTTTCACTATTAACTTTAACATCGGTGTTTGTATCTTATCAGGTAAAAACTTATTCCCCGACGGAACTGATTTTTGGGATGCTGAACGAAAAGTATCTTTAACTATTCGGTCTTCCAGAGAGTGATATGATAAAACCACAATTCGTCCGCCCGGCTGTAAAATGCCGATCGCATCAGTTAAACCTTTTCTTAAATTTTCTAGTTCATTATTAACATCAATTCGAATTGCCTGAAATATTCTCGCAATCGATTTTTGCAAAAACTTGCCTGAAATACATAGTTCTACAATTGCCGCCAACTCTTTTGTTGTTTCAATTTTTTTCTCGTTCCGCATCTCTATTATTTTATTAGCAATACGACTGGAGAATCTTTCCTCTCCGTATTCCCGGAATATTTTTATTAACCGTTCCCGGGAATATGAATTCACAACATCGGAAGCGGAAATTTTCTGCTTAGTATTCATTCTCATATCAAGCGGTCCATCTGATTGATAACTGAATCCCCGCATTCTGTCATCAATTTGATGAGACGATATGCCAAGATCGAAAATAATTCCATTTATCTTTTCAAAACCAACCTGTCGTATTTCCGACTTGATATTGGAAAAATTATTTTGACAGAAATGAACACGTGGTTGAAATCTCGACAACTTATTCTTCGCGCTTTCAATCGCTTCAGCATCTTCATCGAAACCGATGAGTTGACCGCTGTTCGATAACCGATTCATTACCGATTCGGCATGTCCACCGCCGCCAAGTGTACCGTCTACATAAATTCCACCTGGTTCTGTTATCAGAAATTGAAGCACTGCTTCAACAAGAACCGGTACGTGGAAGCTGTTGATCATTTTTTTAATACTACCGAATGAAGTTAATTCTTATTGCATTATCTTTGCGGCAATTTTTTCATAACTTTCCGGTTGGTCTAATTTGTACTCTTCATATGTCTTAGGATTCCACAATTCAATTTTATCGAGTGTGCCTATGATGCGAACTTCGTTTTGGATATCTGCGTATACACGAAGCTCCGGTGGGATCGAGATACGTTGCTGCGTATCAAGCTGACTTTCTTGCGCGAATTCCAAAGTTGCTCTTATAAAACGCCTGCTTTCGGGATCGTTCGCCGAAAGTCCGCGCAAACTCGATTCTAATTTATTCCATTCGTCTAACGGATATACAAAAAGACACTGCTCAAATCCTCGTGTCACAACAAATGTATCATTGGCTTCGGGTGAAACATACTTACGTAATTTCGCCGGAAGACTCACTCTTCCTTTATCATCAACAGAGTACATATATGAACCTTTAAAAGACGACATAATTAAATTTTAAACCCTTTAAAATGAAAAATATTTCACACCATTATTCCCCACTTTTCCCCACCGTGAAGTTCCAATTTACGGTTTTTTTGATGAAAGTCAAGTAATTTAGAAGAAAAATAATAAAAAATCTGTTTATTAATGGTGGGTAAGAATCGAGAGCTCAAAAACTGTCGAAATTATGCAATTTTTGAGCTTATTAAGGTGGGGATTTAGGATGAAAAAATGTGTAACTTTTAATAGTTTAAAAGAATTTTTACCGATTTGTTATAAGATTTCTATGATGTAAAAAAATGAATTCTACTATATATCAGCTATGACGGATAGAGATTATATCTCCGTCGTTGACAATATACTCCTTACCTTCAAGCCGCCATAGCCCCTTTTCCTTAACTTTTGAAAAAGAACCTTCATTATCGATGAAATCTTGATAACCAACAACCTCGGCTCTGATAAATTTGTCGAAGAAATCACTATGAATTGCACCGGCTGCCTCTTGTGCGCTCATTTCTTTTCGTATCGTCCACGCTCTGCATTCATCTTCTCCTACGGTAAAAAATGAATGGAGCCCTAATAAAGAATATGCCTCACGCACAATAACATCGAGCGCAGATTCCCGAATGCCATACTCATGCATAAAATTTTTTGTTTCTTCATCTTCGAGGAGAGTTAACTCCATTTCAATTTTTCCTGAGAATGATACAACATCTGTGTTTTTACCCGATTTATTTTCTTGTACACTTTTTAGTATAATGTTCGATGATGAGAGTTGTTTCTCGTCGAGATTCAGAACGATTAACATAGGTTTGACTGTCAGAAGAGAATATGATTTTAGGATATGAATTTCGCTTTTTGTAAGTTCCGCTTCACGCAACGGTTTTTCATCGTGCAGATACTGTATACATTTTTCGAGCACGGGTAATTCGCGTTTTTGTTCATCAGTTGAATTTTTTTGGAATTGTTTTTTAATCCGTTCTATGCGTGCTTCAAGTATCGCCATATCCGAAAGTATAAACTCTGTTTCTATTATAGAAATGTCACGGAGCGGATCGATGTTTCCTTCGGGGTGTGGTACCGCATCGTTTTCGAAAACCCTGACAACTTGCACGAGGGCATCGGTTGTTTTTACATTCGATAAAAAATTGGTTGTAAACTGTGTTCCCCCGGAATCACCACGCTGTAAACCGACGACGTCAATCAACTCAATTGTAGCATAATTAGATTTCTGAGGAGAAAATATTTCTATCAGTGCTTCGAGCCGTTTATCAGGAACTTTAATAATTGCCTGTTGTGAAGCACGCTTACCTGAACTTGAACCATCCTGATGTGCTTTTGTGATCGTTTGAAATAAGGTTGATTTACCTGAGAATGGGAGTCCGACTATGCCTATTACCATGATTGATTATGAAAAATATGATTGAGAAATTATCCTGAGCGAAAGAAAATATTCACAGAGAAGAAAACAGAACTATGCGTTAACATACACAACGATATTACTACTCGCAGTGCCCGGAGCAGGACTTGAACCTGTACGACCTTGCGGCCACTAGCTCCTGAAGCTAGCGCGTCTGCCAATTCCGCCATCCGGGCGTTTATTTACCTTTTTGAATTTTTTTCCACTTAATTGTACTAAATTTTTAACTTTTTTCCAATCATTTGAAATCATACGCTGGTTTTTATATATTAATTCCGGTAAATAAGTATTTCTGAATCTAACGTAAATTTTATCTTTGAACAATTCTGTAGAGAGATTTAATGAAAAGATATTTCTCAATCTGTATTTTCTTTTTCATCTTCTTCTATACCGTTGCCGCTCAGTATTCTTTTAAATGTGACTCGATTAATACTTCTAACGGAATACTGAAAATATATTTCATCGGACATGGTACTTTGATGTTTGAATATCAAAAACAAATAATTCATGTCGATCCATGGAATAAACTTGCTGATTACCAAAAACTACCTAAAGCCGATGTCATTCTTTTAACTCATCATCATCCCGATCATCTCGACACAACAGCAATTAACCATATATTAAAATCAAAAACAACGATCGTTGGAACCAGATCTACTTTTGAGACTATTCAAAGGGGTAAAATATTACATAATTACGACACCACTATGACCGGTGGAATAAAAATAATTGCAGTACCCGCTTACAACATCACCGAGGAACGAAACAAATTCCATCCGAAAGAAAGAGATAATGGTTATATTCTTTCAATCGATGGAAAACGTATTTACATCGCGGGTGACACAGAAAATATTCCAGAGATGAAAACACTTGGGATAATTGATGTCGCCTTTCTTCCCATGAATCAACCATACACAATGCTTCCGGAACAATTAGCAAATGCCGCACGAATGATAAACCCAAAAGTTCTTTATCCTTATCACTTCAGCGATAATGATACAACAGGATTGAGAAAATTATTGAATGGAACAAATATTGACTTGCGCTTTCGATCTATGAGATGAATGCTTTTTTATCAAGATTAAATACTGATTAAAGGAATGAGCAAACTTGATTATCTTCCATCTTTCTTGTAATTTATCCAACCATCATTTAAAATGGTACTATTTATAATTCACCACTAAACCGATCCAACTAAACAAGGGACCGTTATGAACGAATCAAAAAAGGTTACCCCATTTATTTCCGCTGATGCCAACCTTCCAGAATTTACGTTGCGTGTTGTAATTCTTGGCGTAATTATGGCTGTTATAATGGGAGCGGCTAATGCATATCTCGGATTAAAAGCCGGCATGACAATCGCCGCGACATATACAACTGCGGTAATAAGTATGGCAGTATTAAAAATATTGAAGGGAAATATTTTAGAAGAAAACGCTGCCAGAACAATTGGCTCCATAGGTGGGAATGTGGCAACCGGGGCTATTTTCACACTTCCGGCATTCTTTATTGCATCGATATGGAATCCGTTTTTTTCGATAGAGCATTATATAATATCAACGTTAATGTTGATTTTTGCCGGAATATTGGGAATAATGTTCGTTACTATTTTGCGCCGCGTTTTGGTTGAAGACGTCGAATTACCTTTCCCGGAGTCGATTGCAGCAGCAGAAATCCACAAGTCAGGGCAAGGTGGTGAACAGAGTTCAAAATATCTTTTTGCCGGAATGGGTGTTGGTGCTTTTATAAGTGCCTTGGTGGAATTCAAATTTATAGCTGCGGGATGGCAGAAGGTTGTTTCTCTTACAAAAGGATCTTTAATGTTGCGTGCACCGGGAATGAACCCGGCTTACTTTGGTGTCGGATACATAATCGGACCAAAACTTGGTGCAATAAATTTTAGCGGTGGTGTGCTTGCGTGGGGTTTACTCACGCCAATTATCGCATATTTTATTCATCGGGATAATCCGGAGACGGTAAGCAATTGGACTACCGAATTTACTTTCATATGGAAAAATTACGTCCGTTACATCGCAATCGGTGGAATGCTCGTTGGCGCCTTCTATACGTTATATAAAATGCGCAATAGTCTATTCAGCGGTATTATACGTTCATTTTCTTACGTGAGAAAGTCGGCGGCGGGCGGTGATAATATTCTTCGCACCGAGAAAGATATAAACATCCGATGGTCGCTGCTTCTAATTGGAATCATAGTTTTGGTTATGCTGGCGATCTTTAATTATTTCACCGGAAGTTTATTTCCCGCGGCTGTCGCGTCGGTGGTAATGTTATTTCTTGGATTTGTTTTCGCTGCCGTTTCCGGATATCTTGTCGGGATTATTGGTGTTAGCAATAATCCTACCAGCGGGTTAACCGTATCGGTTCTGATTGTTGTCGCATTCCTTATGGTGGGACTTGGAATGAAAGGTGAAGCGGCTATTGCGGCAGTGCTTGGTGTTGCCGCTTTTACATGCACAAGCGTTTCGGTTGCCGGTGAAATGATGCAAGACCTTAAGGCAGGACATATTCTAGGATGTACACCATGGAGAATGCAGGTAGGAGACATCTTTGGTGTTACGGCTGCGGCACTTGCTATGTTTTTTGTTCTTTCTCTTTTACACCTCGGAGACATTAAACAAGTTGTTGGAAATGAAATTGAGAAATTAGAAAAATCCGGTGTACAGAATATAGAATACAAAGGTAAAAATCAACAACTGCTTGGTTCTACATTTTCTTTAAATGAACTTAAGCAAATGGAACCCGAACAGCAAAATGATATATTAGGTACGCAGGCGGGATTCGGCGGCGAAAAACTTGCGGCACCGCAAGCAAGTTTAATGGCTGTTGTTGCGCGTGGTATTGTAGAAATGAAAACGGAATTCATTTTGATAGCAGTTGGAATGTTGATGGGGTTTGGATTTATTCTGATGCAGGTGAAAAGTCCGATGCTGATATGCGTTGGGATGTATTTACCGATTGATACGTCTTTCGCTATTTTCCTGGGTGGGGCAATGAAAGGCATTCTTGAAAAAATAGCTGAAAAACGAAAAATAAGTGATACTCAAAAAGAAAAGATGAATAATATCGGTGTTCTGCTCGCATCTGGATTAATCGCCGGAGAAGCATTATTGGGATTATTATTCGCCGGTCTTGCATTCGGAGAGATAAAATTGTTCCATGCTTTTGAATCACCATTTTATGTGCCAAGCATAATCGCCATGATTCTTCTTGGAATTTTCTTGATTCGTATACCACTTAGAAAAGCGAAGTAATTAATCTTAACATATACGGGGAAGCTGCTCGCCCGATATCATATCGACGATCCGCTTCCCCCGTATGGTGCTTTCTAAAACTACAACACCTCTATGATCGTCAACTACTTTTCCGATGATGCAGGCATCTTTTCCGAACGGATGTTTTTTCATCGCCTCAACAACTTTTCCGCTTTGTTTACCATCTACAAAAGCAATTAGTTTTCCTTCGTTCGCAACGTAGAGTGGATCTAATCCCAGGAGTTCACATGCGCCTTTTACTTCTTCGCGCACAGGAATTAATTTTTCATTTATTAAAATTCCCACTTCTGCACTTTGGGCAATTTCGTTTAAAACAGTTGCAACACCACCGCGGGTCGGATCACGCAGTACATGTATATCCCGATCAATTTCGAGTATAATTTCGACCAAATTATTCAACGCGGCACAGTCGCTTTCTACAGGTGAATCGAATTTCAGTCCTTCACGGACCGACATGATAGCAATTCCATGATCCGCGATATAACCGCTTAGAATGATATCGTCTCCTGGTTTCGCCCTTCGCGGATCAATATTCACACCGTCGGGAACAACTCCTATGCCCGATGTATTAATAAAAACTTTATCTCCCTTTCCCCTGTCAACAACTTTCGTATCTCCCGTAACAATTTTAATCTTCGCATTATCGGCAGCCCTTTTCATTAACTGAACTATGCGCCACAATTCATCCATCGATAACCCTTCTTCGATGATAAATCCCACCGACATATAAAGCGGCTTAGCACCGCACATCGCCAGATCGTTTACCGTGCCGTTAACGGCAAGTTCACCGATTGATCCTCCCGGAAAGAATATCGGATTGACGACATAAGAATCTGTTGAGAAAGCAAGTTTGCCGCTTGGAAGCGAAAGCACAGCTCCGTCGTGAAGATGTTCTAATTGACTTGATTGAAATTGAGACGCAAACATTTCCTGAATCAATTGCTGCATTAATTTTCCGCCACCGCCGTGCGCAAGAGTGATATTTTTGTACCTTGCGATGGGTAGTGGACATGAAAATTGCGGATCGGAATTTTGATTGTTTGTAGTCATAATAATTTCACATTTCTAAGATAAGGACTTCCAGTTCAATCTTTGTCGTTCTTCGTGTTCAGAGCATCTTCGACGGTAACGATATCGTCTGAAGAAATCGTAAAACCCGCTGCCTCAACATTTTCAACGACTTGTGTCGCTGTACGTGCCCCTACAATGGCAGAGGTAACTGCGGTATGTTTGAGCACCCAAGCAATTGCGAGTTGCCCGACAGTTTTATTGTATTTTGAAGCTATGGGTTTGATTTTTTCCACAAATTCAAGTGCCCTAGAAAGATTTGGCTCCAGATAAAATTTATTTGAACGACGCCAGTCATCATCTGCTAATTTGGTAATATCGAACTTTCCGCTTAAAATTCCTGCCTGCATTGGGCTGTATGCAATCACACCAATATTTTCCCGTAAACAGTAAGGCAAAATTTCTTTTTCTATCTGCCGTCTCAGCAAACTGTAAGGTGGTTGTAACGATTGTACCTGAGAAATCTTATTGCAACGTTGTAATAATTGAAGATCATAATTGCATACGCCAATAAAGCGTGTCTTACCTTCTTCTTTGAGTTTAACAAGAGTTTCCCACGATTCTTCGACTTCTGTTTTCGGATCGGGCCAGTGTATCTGATAAAGATCAACATAATCAACATTTAATCGATTCAAACTTTTTTCAATTTCACTTATTATACTTTTTGAAGATGCATGTATCTTAACATTCCGTTGATCGTCCCAAACCATTCCGCATTTTGTCGCAAGAAAAACATTTTGTCTTTTATCCTGAAGAGCTTTTCCTACAACTTCTTCAGAGTGGCCTAAACCATAAATTGCCGCCGTATCGATCCAATTAATTCCCAAATCGATTGCACGATGAATCGCATTGATAGACTCATTATCGTCGATCTTGCCCCAACCGAATTGCCAAGGACCGCCAATTGCCCATGCGCCAAAACCGATTTCTGTTAGTTCCGGACCATTTTTACCTAGTTTTCTTCTATTCATCCGAGTGTTGATCGCGCAATTTTCTAAAATACTTATTTGAAGTTAATAAGGTTTTATGGAATTCCCAAAGATAAGAAGCGGCCGAGATATAATCGCACTGCCAAATTATTCAATATGTTGGCGGTTCTTTTTTCTCCTTGAGTCGTTGATAGACTTCCGGAAAATATTCTTTTGTACAGTCGGGGCATAATCCGTGTGTGAATACCGCGTCGGAGTGTTTTGAAATGTATGTTTCAACCTGCGTCCAATATCCCTTGTCGTCACGAATTTTTTTACAGCTTGAACAAATTGGCAATAAACCCGAGAGTGCTTTAACCTCAGATAAAGCATCGCGTAATTCGATGATAAGTTTTTCCCTGTCCTGCTCAAATTTTTTGCGTTCGGTTATCTCGCGTGCAACTCCAACAAGCGCAACAGGTTTATTTTCCACATCATAAACAACAGACGACCAAAGTTCAACCGGGATTGAAGTGCCGTCTTTGCACTTATTGATAACTTCGCCATTCCAATCTCCCTTCTGGATGGTCGCATTGTGGATTTCATTCTGCATCTCGTCGGTAACATAAGGAGACGCAATTAAAGAAATATTCTGACCGCTCAACTCACCCTCAGAATATCCATACATCTTGATAAAAGCATCATTAACAAATAAAATATTATTATTTAAGTTAGTTATGCAAATTGCGTCTCTCGCAGATGCAACGGTTTGGGCAAGAAGCAATTGTTTTGCTTCTGCTTGTTTCAAATCAGTTACATCTCTGTTAATTGATAGAACAGCATTTCTGCCTTCGTATTCTATCATAACGGCATTAGCTATGATTTGAATCTCGTCCTGATTTTTATTGATATGAATAGTTTCAAGCGCTTCTGCTCTTTTTTCTCTAAGAATTTGATCGATCACCTGACGACCATTGTCGATATTTTTAGTGATCTCTCTAAGACCTCTTCCAATCAACTCTTCCCTTGTAAATCCATATAGTTCGCATGCTTTTTTGTTCACGGCGAGAATTATTTCATGATCGGGATCGAAAATCATAATTGCATCGTTTGCTGTTTCAAATAACTTACGGTATTGTTCTTCCGATTTACGTAAAGCAATGTCATCTTTTCGCTTTCTTATGATATAGGCGGTTCCCACGAATGCGATTATAAGTAACAGTGAACCGACCGGAATATAAAAATAAGGTAAAAGATAAAAAGGAGGCGGAATGGTGAAAGAAACGGTTTTTATTTCATTTGAAAATTCGCCGAGCTGATTTTTCGTTTGGATAGAAAACGTATGTTCGCCGCTTGCCAAATCGGGGATGATGGTGCTTCGTTCTTTATTCCACTCTGTCCATGGTTGATTATCCACGCAGTAGCGTATTTTAATATCATCAGGCATCTGTTCTCCCCAGAAGGAATATACTCTCCAATGGGCAAGTAAAGAAGAATTTTGAATGAGCGGATTAAATAATTTCACAACAGGATATTTGTCTGATAGTTCTTTCAGATTTAGTATTTGAACTCCGCCACCGCTTGTTCCAAGGTAGACTTTATCATCCGTAGACAACAAACCCCATATACGGGAATTTTCTATACCTTCATGAACATTGAATTCGGAAAAAGTGTCGTGGTCATAAATAGATACACCCCCGCGAGTCGCGATCCAGACTTTATTATCATTGCTAATTTTTATATTCCATACTGCATCGCTTACAAGTCCATCCGCCGTTGTGAAATATTTGGGTGACTCATTTTCTATATACCCCAATCCGAACCACTGATCTCCAAACCATACTTTGTTGTTCTTATCTACTGCGAGTGTGAAAATTCTATTGTTCTTTAAACCATTTTCAGTTGACCAGTAATTCCATTTACCATTCTTCGAATTCTCTGATATCGGCTTCCATCTGCCGATCCCCGCGGAAGTTCCGAACCAAAGTGAACCATCATCGCTCTCGGCAAATGAATATATTCGCGCATTGGCTAATTCTTCGGTCATCTTGAATTGTGTGAACTTGCCGCTATCGTAATAATACGCACCCGGTTCACGGTCAACTTTGCGAACATCAAAATCGCGACGGTAAAGGCCAAGAAACCAAAGTCGTCCCTTCTTATCCATATTAATTTTATGAATTGATCCCGCATCTAGACCTTCCAGTAAACCAAAATATTTCCAGGTTGAACCGTCCCATCGGTATGTTCCATCGAAATAATAACCGCTCGAAATCCAAATATTATTGTTATTATCCTCAATTAATCCTGTTATGGCTCCTATTTTTTTTTCATTGATCTTCTCAATCGTTTTAATCGAACCATCCGGATAGTGAATTACCAGTCCGTTCCCGGTTCCGCACCAAACAGACCCATCTTTACGTTTAATAATTTCGTTTACATTATTTCGTTGATCCGGAGAGGGAAATTTCCAAACTGCCCATCGTTGAGACGAAACGACATGAAGAAATAATCCAACCTCTGTGCCAACCCACAAATCTCCATTAGAACGGTACTTTAAAAAAATAATATTCTGAAGTTGGGATGGTGTGGGTTTTATAGTTTTCCATTCGTTGTTATCGAATATTTTTAATTCATCAGATTCTACTATCTTGATGGCCTGACCGGCAGCATTTACGTCGAATCCCAGTATGTTATCATGATCCTGAAACGGTTCCAGTTGAGGCATGGAAGATGATGCCCAGCGCCATAAACCCACATGCGAAGGAGGTGACCAAATCGACATAAATCCTAAGCCATTTTTATTTTCGCAGAGTCGGTTTATATTAAAAAGAGTTGCGGCGGCAGGCATCTTTTCTTCCCAAACATTTCCGTTCCATCTGAACAATCCCTGCGATCCGTTAAGCCATATTACTTTGCCTGATGTATTCCAAATCGTTGTATATTTTTGTTCTCTGAGTTCAGGTGGTGTTTGATAAGGAATAACTTTATTATGATGAAGTATATAAAGAGATGAATCAATTATCAATAGAAATTTATCATATCCAAAATATGCTAATGAGGCGATCTTGTTTTCGTGACCCTCTATGATGATCGGAATTTCTCTGAAACCACCCTGTCCGCCATAAAATAGACGATCATTATAAACTATTAAGATACTGTCTCTTTCATCCGGAATAATTGCGGAAACCACTTGATTAGACAAACCATGTTCCTTCCCAACCGGTGTCCATGAATATCCATTGAACCAAGCAAGTCCTGATGAAGTGTTCGCCCATGGAGTACCTCCACTCGTTTCCACCACATCGAATACTCTCACTGAGGGCAATCCGGATTCAGTGGTAAACAATCTCCATCTCCACTGATCTTGAAGTGTTATCTGTTGAGCATTACCCGTGGAACTTAGTAAAAAAAAATACAAGGTAGGAATACAAAAAAATAGAATAAAAATATTTTTCTTTTTCGACATCGATTCAATATTTTCAATTACATTGACAACCATCCAAGTATCTATCGGCCATTTAACAATCCGAGCCGTTAATGATTCTTACTATTTATGATAGACTATTTTAATGTCAGATGCAATATAGATAGATGATTAATTATTCAAAATGTGCCAAAAATCACTAAATACCTAATTTTTTCTACGAAATCTAAAATCTTTGTACTCGATCTCAGATAAATTCAAATTGTATTAATCAATTAATCTTTTTTTAACTTGAACCTGAATGGAACACAAACCCATACCGCAATCGGACCGCTGTTCATCATCGCCGGTGTGAACAACCACTCTAATGCTGCGTTAATCGCGGAATCATTTAAAATTTCTGAATCGCTTTTGCTCACAATTGCTTTCTTCGCTTTACCATCTCTATCTATAAGTATCTTCACCCAAACTGTACCTTCAACACCCGTGCGAATAGCCATGGGTGGATAAACGGGCTGTACTTGTTTTACTGGAACCGGAAATCGTTCAACGGAAATAAATATTTCAGGGTCAGGATCAGCGATATTCACATCAGGCATTTCCACTTTAACTGTGCCGGTCTTTTCAAAAATCTCTCTGTTAATGTCGCGATTATCTCCCATCTCTTTTTGTGTTGGAATTGTTTGTTCAGGCAAGACATCTATTTCCGGAACCGGAACAGGGATACCTTCGGTTAGATGGGTTTCCGGCTTTATTTTTGGCATGGCAATTACCGGTTCATCCATTATACCTGGTTGCGGAAGATTCTTATAATCGATTATGATTCCGCCAGCATATATTACTTCTTCAACACTAAGATTGTTAAATATTTCATAAGATAATAACATCGTGAGGTGAAACGAAACAGAAATAACTAAAGCAATAAAGATATGTTTCGGATAGAAATCAGATAAGAAAGCAGTCATATAAACTCCTGTTTGTTCGACTAAATTGAAATCGTACAAATCAAGTGCCAAATTTAATATGTAAATTAATGATGTAAGGATGAAGTAACAAAACAGAATTATTGTAAATTGCATCCCATTTTCTTTATCCCACCAAGATTCCCTATAATGATTTCATTGAAAAGAACTTACAAGGATTGCAATATGCAATCAAAACTGGAGTTCAGAAGACTTCATTCCACATTTATCTCATTTCGCACACAAAGATTATCAAGTAGACTTCTAACGATGAAAATGATAGTATGCCGCGCACGCTCCTTCCGATGAAACCATCGGTGCACCGAGCGGATGTTCGGGTTTGCATTCTTTTCCGAAAGCGGAACAATCGTGAGGTTTTTTCAATCCCTGCAGAATCAATCCGGCAATACACAAAGGTGATTCTTTTACAGCTATTTCTTGTACGTCAAATATCTTTTCGGCATCATATTCTTTAAATTTATCGCTAATCTTATATCCGCTGTGTGAAATCTCGCCAATCCCGCGCCACTTTCTATTCGTTATCTCAAAAACATCGGTTAAAACCTTTTGTGCGGCTAAATTTCCTTCTCTCTTCACAGACCTCGCATATTGATTTTCTACGGTAAACTGTTTTTCCTCAAGTTGTTTCAGCGTCATATAGATTCCTTGAAGAATATCCACGGGTTCGAATCCGGTGACAACGATCGGGAGGTGATATTTTTTTGAAATCGGTATATATTCTTCAAACCCCATAACAGTACAAACATGTCCAGCCGCCAATAAACCGTTAACGCGGTTGTGAGGAGAAGATAACAGCAATTCAACTGCGGGCGGTACAAGCACATGTGAACATAGAACGGAAAAATTTTTCAATCCTTTTTTCGCAGCTGATAGAATCGACATCGCATTCGCCGGTGCTGTTGTTTCGAATCCGACTGCGAAAAAAACTATTTTTTTATCGGGATATTTTTCGGCGATGGCTACGGCGTCGAGCGGCGAATAAACAATCCGCACATCACTTCCTTCCGCTTTCAGGGTTAGCAAGTCTTTTTTTGATCCAGGCACACGGAGCATATCACCAAATGAAGTAAATATAACATCGTTTAACGATGCGATGTTAATTGCTTTGTCGATCATCTCCAACGGTGTTACACAGACCGGACAACCCGGACCATGAATGAGTATAATTTCCTCAGGTAAAAGCTCTTCAATTCCATATTTCACGATGCTGTGTGTTTGCCCGCCGCAGATTTCCATTATCGTCCATGGACGAGTTACAATATTTTTGATCGCTTCAATGTAACTTTGAGCTATCTCCCCATTCCTATATTCATCAATATATTTCATCGGTTCAATTACCTATTTTTTATCACACGGTAATTGCCCGGGTGTTTCGTTACCTCCGTCAAACACATATTTCCACCGACCATCTGACTGGCGTTTCCAAATTGAAACATAAACACCGTAAGATACGGTATCGGTACCAACAGATGTTTGACTTACAAGTTTCCATTTTCCAAATGTATATCCAAGATCGCCCGATGCGGCAACATCTGCGTACACTGGAGACCACGATAAATTTGGTTGCTTTTTTATCGATGAATATTTTTTCTTCAGCGAGTCTTTGCCAACAATCGGAAATTGGTTTTGACGCATTAGAATAACATCATCGGCCGCAAACTCAATAAATGCTTTACTTAATCCGTTAGATTGACAATATAAATTAAATAAACTATCGATAGTGTATAACTCGGAGTTATTTTTAATCCGGTAAGCACCGTCGTTTTGTGCATAACCGGAAATCGAAACAGCTATCAGTGATGCGATAAACAACATTATTTTGTTTTTCATCAGCTATACTTCCTTGTTGGAATTGTTCGATTGCTCACCCAACTTTTCCATTTCTTTTATCATATTCAATGTAATCATAGCTTCTTTTTCATCCATCTTACTCAGAGCAAAGCCCACATGCACAATTACATACTCACCCACCTGAACATCATCCACCCAATCCAAGCAAATTTCTTTTTGAATACCCCCGAAACTTACAATGCCCATCAGTGGTGTTGTACCTTTTTTAATCTCAAGAACTTTTCCCGGAATTGCTAAACACATAGTTTTTCCTTTTTCTGAAACATTACTTTGGATTTACACAATGTTTTACGTTCTCTTAAACTCAATGCAAAATTAAATTTACTGAATCGCCTCACCATTTACAATGAACTCGTATTTATTTTCATCACAGCCGCAATTTGCCCGAGTGAAATACCTCCATCATTCGGCGGCACCCGCTGATGCCAATAAGGTTTGAATCCTTCTGAGGTTAATCTGTGCACAGCTCTTTCCGTTAAATATTTATTCTGAAAACAACCGCCCGAAAGAGCTATACGTTTCTCTCCGATTCGCTTTCCGATATCGACGATCATCTCAATCAGTGTGTTGTGAAATTTTGCGGAGATGGCGGCAACATCTATTTTCCGTTTCACATCTTCGAGAATGTTAATGATTAAGGGTCCCCAGTCAATTATGATTTTGGAATCCGATCGATGATTCGACTCGTCGGGATCGAGGATTTCGGATTTATTTATTGGATATTCGATATTCAATATTCGATATTTGTAAGTTTCCTCAGTTTGCAAATCTTTAATCGCCCATTCTAATTCCATCGCTGCTTTACCTTCGAATGAAACTTGCTGAGAAATTCCGATTATTGACGCCACAGCATCAAAAAGTCGTCCAGCGCTCGATGTTACAGGTGAATTGATTCCTTTCTTCATCATTGTTGACAAATTATGAAGCTCTGATTTACTGAACGATTTGATTGTTTGCAAATAATCATGGCAAATAAAATCATCACCGAATAATTCATACAAAATTCCAACGGCTGTCCGACGCGGTTCTTTAATCGCTTTCCACCCACCTGGGAGTTTGAAATTCCGGAAAGTTGCAATCCGTTCGTATGATTTTTCATTTGTCAATAAAAATTCTCCTCCCCAAATTGTTCCATCAGTTCCATAACCCGAACCGTCCCACGACACACCTAAGACTTCACCTTCAATTTTATTTTCGGCAACACACGACATTATATGCGCATAATGATGCTGAATTTGATTCAGCGTAATTTTACTTTTTTTAGCATATTGCGTCGACATGTAATCCGGATGAAGATCTGAAACAATTGAGGATGGCGTTGCTCGGTAAAGAAGTTGAAAGTCGTGTATGACCCGTTCAAATGCTGAATATGCGTCAGTCGTTTCAAGATCACCAATATGCTGGCTTATAAAAACATTTTCACCGGAATAAAGTGCAACGGAATTTTTTAAGTGCGCACCAACGGCAAGTATAGATCGGTTGGATGAATTGTTGTGTCGGATGGGAAGTGGAGCATAACCACGTGCCCGCCGCACAACCATCCCGCGTCCCGCCATGACGCGAACTATTGAATCATCTACATGTCGAACAATAGGTCGGTTGTGTACAAGAAAATAATCTGCGATACAGGATAATTTATCAACTGCATCTTTTTCGTTTATGCAAATCGGTTCATCCGAATAGTTTCCGCTTGTTGCTACAACCGGAGATCCAAGTTCGTTCATCAATATATGATGCAGTGGCGTGTATGGGAGCATTATACCGAGATAAGAATTGTTCGGAGCGACAGAAATTGCAATGTTAGATATTTGATGTTCGATCTTCATTGTGGGAAATGTTGCCTGCGATGTGCGCTTCAGAAGTACTATTGGAGACTCCGGCGAGAGAAGAAGCCGTTCTTCAAGTACACTGACTTCACAATCTTGTTTAATCATTTCTAATGATGGATACATGAGAGCGAAAGGTTTTTCTTCGCGGTTCTTTCGTTCCCTCAAACGACGAACTGCATCGTCATTTCTAGCATCAACCATAAGATGAAAACCGCCAATACCTTTTATTGCAACGATTTTCCCTGCCTCTATTTGCTTAACTGCCATCAAAATAGCTGCGTGATTATCTGATATTTTATTCCCACGTTCATTCCAAAATTCTATATGCGGACCACACTTTGGGCACGCATTGGGTTGAGCATGGAATCGCCGGTTGAGCGGGTCTTCATATTCACTCAAACATTCGTCGCACATTTTAAAACTTTTCATCGAAGTATTCTGCCGGTCGTACGGAAGATTTTCGATAATTGAAAAACGTGGACCACAGTTGGTGCAATTGGTGAACGGATAGAGATAACGGCGGTTTTGCGGATTAAACAGTTCCTTTATGCAATCATGACAAGAGGCAATATCAGGCAGTACGATTGCAGATATTTCGCCAGATTCATTGCTTTTTCTGATTTCGAAATTTGTATATCCCACCGGATCAAGATATGAATACTCTAAACTATGAATCGAAGAGTGTTGTGGCTTTTCATTAGCAATCCGTAAAACAAATTTTTCCAAAACATCTTTCGATCCTTCGACTTCGATTAATACCCCCTGTGTTGAATTCATCACCCAACCACACAGCCGAGACTCCATGGCAAGGCGGTAAATGAACGGACGAAATCCAACGCCCTGTACAGCTCCGCGCACAATAATATGCACTCTGTGTATCATTTTGATAAGTGCTGAAGAATCCAACCGCACCAGAGTTCTATACCCGCGCCGGTTGTGCAGGATGTTTCGAATATTTCGAGTTTCGGATTTATCTGCAACGCGTTTTTCCTTAATTCTTGTAAACTGCAATTGACATAAGGAAGTAAATCGACCTTGTTGATGATAAGAACCGATGCGTTACGGAACATAGCTGGATACTTTAAAGGTTTATCGTCCCCTTCGGTTGTGCTGATGACAACCACTTTCATATCTTCACCCAAATCGTAATTAGCTGGACAAACAAGATTGCCCACGTTTTCAATTACAAGGAGGTCTAAATTTTCGATACCAATTTTAACCATCGCGTCTCTTATCAATGGTGCGTCCAAATGACATCCCCCGCGCGTAACAATCTGGACAACCGGAACTCCGTGCCGGGCAATGCGTTGCGCGTCGAAATCGGTTTGTACATCCCCCTCTATCACACTAAGTTTTATTTTATCCTTAAGGTGATCTATTGTTTGCTCCAGGATACTAGTTTTGCCAGATCCGGGTGAGCTGACGAGATTGAGAGTGAGGATTTTGTTCTCTTTTAATAAAGTTCTATTTATATTTGCAATTTCGTCATTCTTTTCAAGAACTTTTCGTTCAATCGTTATAACGCTCATAATTCTTCTCAATCTTCCAATTCAATTTGTACTATTTGAAGTTCCCTGCCGGAAATTATTTTAATATCGCTGCTATGGCATTTCTCACAAAAAAATATTCCATACTCCAATCGTGAATTGTAATTACAAAAATTGCATTCTGCCGAAATTGGAATTGTTTGGATGAAGAGCTTTGCTCCTCCAAGCGGTGTGTTGTGAACAAGCGATGAGAAACAAAATTCAAGCGAATCGCATACGATTCCGCTCATCTCGCCAATTTTGAGAATGATTGATCTTACTCTGTTTTCATCTTCTGATTGAACATGCTCATGAACAATATCGAGAATATTTTTCGCTACAGACATTTCGTGCATATGATTTTATTTTACAATAAGTAAGCCACCTAAAATGCCTCCGTTTTGACGATTTCAGGGGATTTTTAAAGTTTTTGCAGATTGTTTTTCAGATTAATGTAATGAAAAGAAGGGCGTTTCTCAACTATGAAAGAATGGAATCAACATTTCCCAGCGAGCAATTCAGAAAGAATGGCAGAACCGGTTTCGACAAATTGGGGAAATGATTCTTGAATCGGTTCGCTCAGCCCTTCTTTGATATCATACGGGGGGATAATTTCCATTGCAAGTATTCTGATAATTTTTGGAAACTTTATTTTCATTTCTTCTGCAAGTTGAAACACTTCCGGAAGCCCCATGTAATGCGGAGAAATTGCCACGACATTTTTGAATTGTTCTTTCGATAGTTCGAGTATATATCCGGGTGGATGCGCCTTAGTAACAACAGCATCAAGAAGTAAAACCGATTCGTAACCTTCCAGTATTTCCATAATTTCGAAACCCGAAACAGCGGCTTCAACAACATCTACTTTATCGTGAAATAAGATTTTCAGTTCACGCGCGGCAAGAAGTCCTACGGCATCGTCTCCGAGAATATCATTCCCCAATCCAAGAACTAAAACTGTACTTAATCGGTCGATCATTTTTTGCGCACACTATTAATATAAAAAAGTAGAGCGACGAATACCGCCGCTCTATCGAATTAAAGATAGTAAATTATTTTTAATTTCTTTTTATTTCTTGAATGATTTCTCCGTCTTTATTTCTGATATTCACGACGAGCGGCATTTGTCCGGGAAGTGTATGCGTTGCACATCCAAAGCATGGGTCGTAAGCGCGAAACGCCATCTCAACGGTATTCAGAATACCGTCGGTGACTGTTGTTCCTTTTTTAATAAGACCTCGTGCCGCTTTATTGATTGATAATGAGATGGGGGCATAATTGTTAGTTGTACCTACAATCAGGTTAGCTTTTCTCAAAATACCTTTTTCGTCAGTGATATAATGGTGAGTAAGTGTACCGCGCGGAGCTTCCACAATCCCAACTCCTTCTGTGGGTGTTGCGGTTGGGATTGCACGAATATTCGTCCCGGTTATTTCCGGATCGCGCACCAGATCAAGAGCCATTTCTGCGGCGCTGAGTAATTCGATGGTTCGCGCCCAGTGAGTTGCAAGCGTTGCGTGAACCGGTTTACCGCCTAAAGTTTTATACATTCTATCATATTCTTCTTGAGCAGCAGGTGTGGGCATTCCATCGGCAGCGTTCAAACGAGAAAGAGGAGTTGCGCGGTAAATACCGCTATCTTTTCCTTCCACGAATCCTTTCCAGCCGACCTTTTTAAGAAACGGGAATTTCAAATATGTCCATGGTTCAACATGTTCTGAAACAACATCGAGATAATCATTCGGTGAATACTTAACAAATTCTTTCCCGTCCGGATCAACTACGCGGACCTTTCCATCGTAAAAATTGACACGGTTTTTCTCATCTACCAATCCCATAGAATAAATCTTCATTGAAAACATATCAGATAATATCAGATCAACATAAGCTTTATTCTTTAGTACAATATCATTGAACACTTGAATCGTGAATTTCCCGAAATCAACGAACCATTTACAATGTTCTTCAATCAGTTTTCGTTCTTCTTCATTTATCCCTTTGCTTACACCACCGGGCAGTGAAGTAACCTGATGAGTATTTTTTCCTCCGAGTATTTTAATCACTTCCTGAGTTCGCCTTCTCATTTCGATAACTTTTCCACCGACTTCCAAACCAACTTTTGCAACAACACCGAGAATATTACGTTGTGCTTTGGGAGCGTCGGGACCAACAACAAAATCAGGACCTCCTAACGCGTAGAAATGTGTTGTATGATCGCCGGCGTAGAATACATTATATAATAATTCGCGGAGCTTCTTGGCTGTCGGAGGTATTTCCACATGGAAAACAGCATCGCACGCTTTTGCAGAAGCCATGTGGTGCGCTTCAGGACAAACACCACAAATACGCGTTGTAATGCGGGGCATTTCTTCAACCGGTCTGCCGACGCAGAATTGCTCAAAACCGCGAAGCTCCGGAATCTGGAAATAAGTGTTAGCTACTTCACCATCGTCGTTCAAGAAGATGTCGATTTTACCGTGTCCTTCTAAACGTGTTATCGGATCAATTTTAATTTGTTTCATATTTTATCAACCCTCTTTAAAATAGAGTGAGCCATCGAAAATCGATAGAATGTTCCGAGCGGATCGGCGATTTGATTTAATATTTCATCGATCTCGTTCGGATCTTGTGAATCAACTACAGAACTGAGTGCGCTTACCATTTTTGCGCCTTGATCTACAACATTCGGAGGCGCACCATAACAACCGCGGCAAGGCATATTCGCTTTTGTGCAAAGCGCTCCGCAACCGCTCCGCGTTGCAGGACCCATACAAATAATCCCCTGATCGAGAAGGCATTCGTTCGGATCCGGTAATATTTCGTACGGTCTGAAGAATTTTTTTATTTTTTTCTCTTTACGCTCCCGCGGACATTCATCGCAGCATGTTTTGTCATCGGCGCCGAGAACAGATCCTTTTGGCGGTAGCGGTTTGCCGCTCAAGATATATTCGATGACGTTCCATATTTGAAACGGCTGAGGAGGACAACCCGGTACGTAATAATCGACATCGATAACCTGATCGAGTGATTTTACAGTTCCCCACATTTCCGGAATTTCTATTTCACCTTCCGGCATTTTGGTGTGTGTTTGCGGATAGACGCCACCGTTCAAACTGACAGTTGAAGGGGAATCTTTGTAAACCCATTTCAATATTGCGTCTTTTGTTGTGAGGTTCGCTAAAGCCGGAATACAGCCTTCGTGCGCGCATGAACCGAATGCAACGAGCGCTTTAGATTTCGCACGAAGAAGATGAGCAAGTTCGGCATTTTCCGAATTTCGTATAGCACCGTTGAACAAACAAAGATCGATGCTCTTGTCTTCCATTTTTCTAACATCATCATACTTAAAATCCATGGCGACGGGCCAAAATACGATATCGAAAGCGTTTGCCACATCGAGAATTTTTTCCTGGATATCCAGCACAGCTATTTCACAACCACCGCAACTCGATGCCCAGTACAATGCTAATTTTGGTTTTGCCATATTGAGTTCCTTTATATTCTCTTTTCAAATTCAGAATCTGAACGTTTAAACAGTAACGGGATTTTCTACGCGATCACCTTGACCGATTCTTTTTCTCCAATCAAGCGGTCCAAGAGAACGGATAGTCTCTGTGAACGTTGTAGTTACCTCCTGAAATTTATCTCCTTCAGCGGCAGATATCCATTCGAGACGGAGCCGTTTCTCATCAATTCCGTACGCTTGCATAATTTTTTTCATAAGATGAGCACGTCTCAGAGTTTTATAATTTCCCTCAGCATAATGGCAGTCACCCGGATGGCAACCGCCTATCAGCACTCCATCGGCTCCAAGATCGAATGCCTTCATAATAAACGTTGGATCCACGCGGCCGCTGCACATCGTGCGGATCACTCTGATGTTTGCCGGAGATTTCAGGCGCGAAACACCGGCGAGGTCTGCACCGGTATACGTGCACCAATTACAGAGAAATGCTACTATTCTTGGTTCAAATCCCATATTCGTTGCTCCATTTCAGTTTTCATTGTTTACTAATAATATTTAAATTTCGAGCAGCCCTTCAAGCTCGGCAAAAATTTGCGCATCCGAAAATCCTTTGCCTGTTATTGCCGATGCCGGGCATGCTGCTACACATGTACCGCATCCCTTACATAACACATCGTTGACCTGAGATATTTTTTTATCAGAAATAAAATCTATTGCTGAGTAAGGACATAGGTTGTTACACATTCTGCATCCGGCGCAATATTTCTCATCGATGAATGCGCGAACAGGATCGATATCAACTTCACCTTTGGCGATAATAGATAGAATTCTCGCCGCGGCTGAGCTCGCCTGTGCAACCGTATCGGGAATATCTTTTGGTCCCTGAGCGCATCCGGCAATGTATATCCCGTCGCTCATGGTGGATGTAGGATCTAATTTCGGATGACGTTCAAGGAAAAATCCGTCGGGACTCTTACTGATAGAGAATATTTTGCGTATCGCTTCAATATCGTGACGCGGTTCTATAGCGTTGCACAAAACAACCATATCGACAGGAACCTCTCTGAACTTTCCGATGAGTGTATCTTCGCAACGAATGAGAAGCGATCCATCACCGTTGGAGCCGTGACTGCGTTCCACAACTTCGGCCGCTTTTCCACGAATCATCGTTATCCCTTCATCCAACAGTCGGCTGTAGAATTCTTCGTACCCTTTTCCGAACGCGCGCATATCGATGTAAAATTGGTAGATAGCCGCATCGGTTCTGTCGTGAACTAAATGCGCGAATTTAAGTGCATACATGCAGCACACACGCGAACAGTACGGATGGTTTTCAACATCACGTGAACCTATACAGTGAATTATGCCGACTGATCTGGGTTGGTTCCCATTTTTCATTACAACTTTTCCACTGGTTGGACCGGTTGAATTCAATATTGCTTCAAACTCGAGAGACGAATAAACATTATCGAGTCGTCCGTAACCAAACTGCGCAAGTTTTGAAGCATCGAAAAGATCGTAGCCGGTTGCGAGCAAAACCTGTCCGGCATCAATTTCAACAATTTCATCTTCCATTTTATAATTGATCGCCTGCGGTTCGCATACCTTTGCACATGTTTGACACCCGCCGGTTTCAAAATAGATACAAGACTCGGTATCGATTACCGGAACCCGCGGAACGGCTTGCAGTGTCGGCACGCTTATCGGAGTTTTCACACCAAGTGTAAATTCAGGTTTCTTGCCTTTATAATCTTCGACAACCATTTTAATATGACCGGTTGGACACACATGAGCGCAAGCGCCGCATACAATACACGCATCCGAACGTTCACCGAACGGCAGAACAACTTTCCGTTTTATACCGCGGCTTTCGAAGCCGAGCACCGATGCTTTAACCAGATCGCGGCAAACATTCACGCACAAGCCACATAAAATGCAGGCCTCTGTCGCTTCATCTTTCTCCAGACTTTCGAACCGGGGTTTTTCAACCCCCAATCGTTGGGCCATCTCTTTAACAACTTTAACATTGGGCCAGCGCGACAGCATCAATTCCATTATAACTTTTCTGATCCATTTGACCTTGTCGGAATTTGTCAAAACACTTATACCATCCCGGACCGGATAGTTGCATGCCGTAACAAGACGGCTCCTTTTCCCACGAACCACCTCAACGCTGCACAATCTGCATACTCCATAAGGTTCAATAAGATCCGAATAGCACATCGTTGGGATCCAAACACCTGCTTTTTCGGCCGCTTGAACTATTGTGGTATCTTCCACAACTTGAATTTCTATTCCATCTATTTTTACATTTACCATAGCTGCTCCTGTTGATTACTCTATATGGATAGCATCGAATTTACAGACATCATAACAAATGCCGCACTTTCCGCATTTGGATGGATCGATACGGTGAGCCTGATTTTTTTCACCGATGATTGCATTATCGATACATTGCTTTCGGCAAACATCACAACCATGCCCGACTTGAATGCAGACATTTTCATCTATACTATATTTAATGAGTGGTTTACAAACGTGCGCAGGACATTTTTTATCGCGGACATGCGCTTCGTATTCTTCACGGAAATATTTCATGCTGGTTAAAACCGGGTTGGGCGCCGAACCGCCAAGCGCGCACAGAGAAGACTCCACTACCATACTCGATAATTCTTCGAGCATAACAAGATCTTCCTCGGAACCTTTTCCCATCGTTATTTTATCCAGAATATCCAGCATCCGCTTTGTACCTTCTCTGCAAGGGATGCATTTTCCGCAAGATTCATCTTGAGTAAAGCTAAGGAAATATTTTGCCATATCAACCATACAGTTTTCCTCATCAGTCACAAGCATTCCGCCGGAACCCATCATAGATCCGACTTTTGCAAGTTCTTCATAATCGACAGGCAAATCGAGTAAAGTTTCGGGTATGAATCCACCGGAAGGTCCACCGGTTTGAACGGCTTTAAATTTTTTACCTTCCGGGATACCGCCGCCGACTTTATAAATAATATCGCGCATGGTTATTCCCATCGGAACTTCTACAAGCCCGGTATTATTTACTTTTCCGGCTAACGAAAACACTTTTGTTCCTTTGCTTCCGCCCCATGGATCGACAGAAACATCTCCTGTTCCAATACTTGAAAACCATTTGGCACCCTTGAGTATAATCTGAGGAACATTAGCCCATGTTTCAACATTATTCAGGCACGTGGGACAGTCCCAAAGACCTTTTTCGACTGTGTGAATATATTTTGCTCTCGGTTCACCGACTTTTCCCTCGATTGATGTCATGAGTGCAGTCGACTCACCGCACACGAACGCGCCGGCACCACGACGGATTTCAATATCGAAGTCAAAACCTTTATCGAAAATATTTTTTCCAAGAAGACCATACTCACGCGCCTGTTTAATTGCGACCTCGAAGCGATGGATTGCAAGAGGGTATTGCATACGAACATATATAAAACCCTGCGTAACATTTTCAATCGCGTACGCCCCAATCAGCATTCCTTCAATCACAGAATGAGGATCACCTTCAACAATACTTCTATCCATAAATGCACCCGGATCTCCCTCGTCGGCATTGCATATAACATACTTAGCTGTGCCATGGGCTTTTTTACACGATTCCCATTTTACACCGGTAGGGAATCCACCGCCGCCTCGTCCTCTCAAACCCGATGCTTTTATCTCTGTTACAACTTCTTCGGGTTTCATGGATGTTAATACTTTCGCGATAGCTTTATAACCGCCCCGACCAATATAATCTTCGATTTTTTCTGGATCGATCATGCCGCGGTTGCGAAGAGCAATTAAAGTTTGATCTGCAAAAAATGGTATCTCCGACATTTTCGGAATAGGCGTTTTCTCTTCCGGCGGAATGTACATCAGTTTCTTTACGGGGCGCCCCTTAAGGAAATGTTCTGCCACCAAATGCGGAATATCCGACACCTTCAGAAGTTGATAGAAAATTCCATCGGGCTGCACAACTACAAGAGGTCCGGCACCGCAAAATCCGTTACAGCCCGTTGTTATGACCGCTGCTTCTGTTTGCAGATTGTTTTTCTTAATTTCCCTTTCAAACGCATCTCTTATTTCAAATGCATGGTTCGATACACAACCGGTACCTGTACATACCATTACTTGTATTCGATGAGTCGTCATTCTAATCTCCTTTTATAAAATTTTTTCACTGCCGATAGCGTAGGCATATTCCTGCACAAATTTACCTTTCATGATGTGCTCATCGAAAATTCGTTTCGCTTTCGCTTCGGTAAGTTGGATGTACTTTACAGGTGCCTGACCCGTCAGCTCAATCGTTATCATCGGTTCTTTATTGCAAAGACCGGCACAACCTGTGCTTGTTATAATAACATCATGTACATCGTGCGTTTCAATCTCTTTCAAAAATGTATTCATGATGTTTCGGGCACCGGCGGCAATTCCGCAGGTTCCCATATGAACCGTGATTTTTGCCCTACCACCGCCTTCGCGTATCGTCATTTTTTTGCGCGCCTCTTCGGCAATTTTCTCTAAGTCTTCTATTTTCAGTTTACCCATACCTTATTTCCTTTTCGATGAATTCGGTTATTGGTATTTTTTTAATAGCTTTGTGGTTCCTTGTGCCGTCACTTTACCGTAGAGATCTTTTCCGATCACGACAACGGGGGCAATTCCGCATGCACCAACACATCGTACCGACTCAAGTCCGAACTTCATATCTTTCGCAGTTTCACCGCACTGGATTCCGAGTTCTTTCTCTAAAACATTCATTATTTTTGGAGCGCCGTAAGCATGGCATGCTGTTCCCATGCAAACGCAAACCTGGTATTTTCCGCGCGGAACCAAGCTGAACGCGTTGAAAAAAGTTGCAAGACTGTAAATCTGACTAAGCGGTACATGTGATTTTTTTGCAACTTCAAATATGATATCCCGCGGCAGATAATTAAACTCATTCTGCACATCATGCATCATCTCGATGATGTTCTCCGGACGCGCACCCCAGCGCTGAACAATTTCATCAGATTTGAGTTGAAGATTATATTCCATGGTCTTCTCCTTTAATTCTTAAAAAAACTTTCAATATTTTCTTCGATATATTTTTCGATAAAACTCAACACACTTGTTGAATTGATTGCGACATCTCGAATCTTGGTTTTAACATCCTTTGTCGCGAAGTTAAAACCTTTTTCATTTCTCTTAATATTTAATGTAAAATCAACATCGGGATAACTCGAAATAAGAGCTACGATCGTTTCGGAAATTTTACCGATCGGTTTCCGATCGATATGGCTCCAATTAAATACGGCAGTTACCGTTGTTCCAATATTCCTTTTCGATTCTATACTTAATGAACCGTCCGCCATCCGCGCGGCATCTTCAAGCAACGGTAATCCTAAACCGATTTTTCGACCAGACTTTCCTGTATAAAACGGATCCGGCGCCATCCTGGTTTGGGCATCATTCATACCCGCGCCGTTATCTTTGACGATTATCGTAAGAAGATCTTTGGCGGTTTCTCTTATCACGCTTATTACTATTTCCTTTGCCCCGGCACGAATCGAATTTTCGGCGATATCGAGAATATGAAGAGAAATATCTTCCATTATTGAATTATCTTTCTGCCTTTTTCATTTCTGAACGCTTTTACTATTTCGGCGAACGATATTTCTTCTATCAAAAATTTTGAAAAAACGTTTCCGAAATCTTTCAGGAAGTGGGCATCTGAGTTTTGAACGAACGTGTAGTTGGAATATTCGGGAAATCTTTTACGCGCCTCCGCAACCGTTAGGTTCGACGAGATTTCAAGACCATCGAAATGCGTGGTAATCGGTACAAATCCTAATTGAGATATAACGCTGTAGCTCTGCCGGTCGATATGAGATGCAAATGCCAGACCGTTTAGAGAATGAATGATATTAATAGCTTGCTCGATTGAGATATCAGCGGCACCGATTAGAAGTTTAGAATTGAATCCGACTACTTCATCGTTCTCGTCGGCAACAACCTGCATTCCGAAAGTTTGCTCGTCATTTTCACCTTCGAGCCGTTCGTACACATATTGCTGTAATTCGAATGCTGATTCTACATTATCAAAGAGCGCGACGACGTGAATTTCTTCTCTCGTGCAAACTTCCATGCCGGGCAGCACGATAAGCGGCGTTCCGTGAGCCGCGCGAAGAACTGCCGGAATGTTCACCGCGGTATTATGATCGCTGATTGCGATAACGTCTATGTTATGATGTAAAGCTTTAGCTACAATTTTTCGTGGCGTCATTTGCAGATCGCCACAGGGTGAAAGGCATGTATGCACATGCAAATCTGCCCTGATAATTGTTGACATTACGGTCCGGGGTGAATACCCATCTCGTAAAGTTTGCCGACAACCTGAAACGTCGATAATGTTGTAAGCATCAATGGAATTTTCTCTTCCTCGGCTTTTTTAACCGTTTCAGTGTCCGGTTCACGACCTTCGGTAATAATAATTCCGCCGAGATCTTTTAAAACCGCGACCGCAATTATATTGGCATGAGACATCATGGTTACCCAAACATCCCCCTTTTTACTGCGGGCAATTACATTGCTCAACAAATCACTTGCGTATCCCCCTGTAATTTCCTGCTCAAATTTTTGTTCGCAGCAGAGTAATTTTAATCCTAACTTATCGACTATACTATGCAATTTCATGATGTTATCATTTTAATATTGCTGTTTATTTTTTCACTGTGTCGAAGCACTGTTTCAAGCAAATCGCTTGATAATTTTTCAAATTTTTTTATCGCAACAAAGATGCAATCATCGAGCATTACACGCTCTAAAACCACGTCTTCGGCAAAAGCCAAACATGTTGGCGAACCACAAGCACCGCAATCAATCTTTGGAAGTTTATCGTGAATGTCTTGTTTCTTTTGCATTTTCTCGATAGCCCTTGATATTTCCTCATCCAGCGGTTGGACGGGGTGCGGCGAAATTTTACCAATTAATGAAAAGAAGTTCTTTTGATATAATCCACGAATTTTTTCTCTATTTTGACATGGGATTAATCCGTATTTTTCCACCATTCGAAGAACTCTGCCCCTGGCGATATAAGGATTTTCAACAGTCAGCGTTCCTCCTACACATGCGGTTGGACATGAATGACATTCAACATATTGAATATCTTTTAATCTATCATTCTCAATATCCTCAAGAATACGAACTGTATCTGTTAATCCGCCTACCGCGAAACAATCTTCTGCCTTCAAACACGCAACTTGCCCGCCGACTATGGGCCAGCCAAGTCCCAATCCTTGAATATCTTTTATATCATGATTACCATTAGATTGAGAAATTGTTTGCAGCAATGTAGGATAAATATCGCGCATGGCAATTGCGCCGTCGATGAAAGAGTGCTTTTTGCGCAACGGATTTTTTATGCTTAACATCTTCGCCGGGCATGGAGTTATATAGATCGCTCCTATTTCGCTTGCTTTGAGCCCGGTCTCTTTCATTTTCAAATTTTTCGCTTCCCGCGCGGCAATCTCCATCGGCGATTCAATCGGTATGAGATGGTCTAGTAAATTCGGATAACGAATCTGAATTAACTGCACGATAGCGGGACAAAAAGAAGATATCAACGGTCGTGGTGACTTATTCGTATCGAGATATTCTTGAATCGCGATACTAACGGCTTCCGAGGCGCACGCCACGTCGTACACATCGTTAAAACCGATTTTTTTTAGAGATTCTAAGATCAGAGAAGGAGTTGTATCTTTTCCGAACTGGGCATAGAATGCAGGAGAAGGTAGCGCAATTGTATATTTAAACTTTGAAAAATCTTTGAACGAGCTTGTCATCGCGATAATTGCATTATTCGGACAAACCCGAACGCATTCACCACAATCAATGCACCGGTCATCGAGCAACGATGCTTTCTGATTCCGAACACGGATGGCTTGTGTTGGACAAACACGCATACAATGCATATGCCCGTCACACAAATCATCGACAAACTTTATAGTATGAAATTCTCCGTGCATTTATTAATTAACATTCAGTGTTATAATTACTTTTGTTCCTTTGCCTATTACAGATTCAATTTTTAAATAATCAGAATTTTTCTTTATGTTCGGTAAACCCATTCCGGCCCCGAAACCCATTTCACGCATTTCACGTGTCGCTGTTGAAAATCCTTCTTGCATCGCTAAACTGACATCCGGAATCCCGGGTCCTTCATCATCAACTATTATCGATATTTGTGACGGTGAAACTTCAAACGTCAATGTTGCTTGCTTTGCATACATTACTACATTCATTTCGGCTTCATAAGAAGCTATTGCAACGCGCCTGACAATTCTTGCGTTTATGCCGAGCTGTTTCAGGATCGCTTTAATTTCCGTTGATGCTTTCCCGGCATTGTAAATATTTCCCCCTTGAATTTTAAAAGTTTGTAAAAAAGTATTATCCATTCTCGTTTTCGCACTTCAAACGCTCCATCGTTGGATCGAGTCCAATCTTGTACAATAAACCGCAAGCTTCATACATCGAGAATCGTGTGCCCAGAAGCGGTATCTTTTTTTCGGTTGCGAAAGCGATCATGCTAATATCAGGTTTTTTACCTCGAACCAGTATTACAGCGTTAATCTCTGCAATGTGTGCCGTTTTAATTGTTTGTATGTTCGCTAATCCTGTTAATAAAAGCGCTCCGGATTGCGAAAAAGCGAGAACATCGCTCATCAAATCGGAAGCACATCCGAATTCTATGGGCATACTAAGTTGTTCTTTCCCGCAGAATATATCGCATTGAAGAATTTCGCTGATGGAAGATAATAGCATTATCGTTTATCGGTTAATCCTGAATTTGCGTTATATTTTCGTTTATAAGTTTTCCATCTATAAATATAGATCTACCAGACGGAATCCTTGTTGCCGGACAATTACTCCAACACTGACCACAGCCGGTGCATTTATCGGTATCAACGTATCGAGCTTTCTTACGAACTTTAATTTTAAAATTTCCGATGAAACCGCTCATACTTTCCACTTCGGAATATGACATAAGAGTTATATCTTTCCTATGACCTACGGAAACCATTTTGGGTGTAAGTATGCACGCGGCACAATCGAGTGTTGGAAAAGTTTTGTCGAATTGACCCATCCGTCCGCCTATCGTCGGTTCTTTTTCAACTAAATAAACATGATAACCGGCATTGGCAATTTCGAGCGCTGCCTGTATACCGGCAATTCCTCCGCCAACAATAAGAGTGTTTTTGTTGATTTTTGCTTTACCAATTTCCAATGATTCGTGAAGGGCGACCCGGCTTACAGCCGCATTCACAAGCGCTTTCGCTTTATGTGTCGCCTCGTCTCGATTATCGTGAATCCATGAACAATGCTCACGAATGTTTGCAATTTGTACCAGATATCTGTTCAATCCGCCCGCTTCGGCGGCGAGCCGGAAAGTAAGTTCATGCATTAACGGAGAACATGCCGCAACCACGACACGATTAACGCCTAATTTTTTTATATCTTGTTTTATTAAATCCTGTCCCGGATCGGAACACATGAATTTATAATCACGCGCAATCACAACGTTTTTTGCCTTTGCAATGAACTCACGTACAGCGGCGACGTTTACAGTTGCAGATATATTCACTCCGCAGTGACAAATATATACACCGATTTTTGCTTGACCATTCTGTGACATAAAAATTCTCCATTAATCGGTCCCGCACCGTTCTATTAATTCCGGTGCGGGACAATTTATCATTTATTTGAACTGCTATCAACCAATCGTTGATGCTCTGTTAAACAGATCCGGCTGAATTTATTTCACCATTGCTAGGACTTCATCGCTCGATTTCTTTACCGAGGCAACAGATTTAGCAAATGCTTCTTTCTCTTTGTCAGTCAAATCCATAACGATAATTTTTTCAATACCCTTAGCGCCTAAAATTACCGGCACACCGATGAATAAACCATTAACACCATACTCACCGTTGAGTAATGTGCAAACCGGCAAAATCTTTTTCTTATCAAAAATAATCGCTTCTGCCATCTCCAACGCCGCCCATGCCGGAGAAACAAATGCCGAGCCGCTGCCCAACAACTTAACTACCTCACCGCCTGCTTGTCTGGTGCGAGCTTCGATAGCATCAAGTTTATCGGGGGCAATAAATTTTTCCACCGGCATTCCGCCTATGCGGCATGCCGAGCGGATTGGCAACATATCGTCACCGTGACCACCAAGAACCATGGCTTCAACGTTCTCAATGCTTACGCCAATTTCTTTAGCCACGAAGTATCTGTATCTCGCAGAATCCAACACACCTGCCATACCCATAACTTTCTCGCGTGGTGGTTTCAGATTCATATTGAGCCGATAAACAATTGCATCCAACGGATTGGCAATCGAGATGATTGTTGCTTTTGGGCAGAATTTCGAAATACCTTCGCTCACGGCGTCGGTAATTTTTAAATTGGTCGCCAGTAATTCTTCCCGTGTGGGAATTGTGCCGTCGGGTCGGGCGGCGCGAGGTACTCCGGCAGTATTTATAACCAAATCTGCACCGGATATAACATCGTATTCTTTTGCTCCTTCAACAACCACATCTGATGAAATGATCGGTGAACCTTCAGAAATATCCAAACATTTACCTTTGGACAAATCGGGTGCTTTCACGTCTACAAGACTTACATACTTTGCAAGGCGTCTCCGCACTATTTCCTGCACCAATACACCGCCTATGTTGCCGCCGCCTATAACTGCTATTTTCATTTCTTTAAACTCCTTTCGATTTCATTATTAATATTTTACAACAGATTTACTCTTTTATTTTTGATCCGACAATAGATAGTACGTCGATATCTATTCACGCATTTTATCTCGGCGATTGACATGCCGGATGCGTGCGATTTTTTGATCACAGTTGGCTACACTGAGCGTGTCTTGCATAACCATCTCCTTATATTGTTAATGTTGTTTGTGAATTAAGATATCAATCTTCATTGCACATGGAGATTTTTTTTGATCTGATAGAGAATTTGTTATTATAACCCGCACTTCTTGTTCAGATCGTTACTAATGATGTTATTTTATCGCCTAATGGAATAAAAGAAGAATCGAGACCGATGGCTTCTTGCTGTATTCCGAAAACAATTCCCAACAACTGAGTAAAATATAAAATTGGAACCGAAAACTTTGCATTATAAACTTCGTTGATTTTACTTTGATACGCTTCGAGGTTAAAGTGACATAGCGGACACGTTGTAACTATCGCGTCTGCCTCGTTTGCCACGGCACATTCGAGCAATTCTTTGTTCAACTTTAGCGCAGTGTCTTCAAACGTCGTCATCAGCATCCCTCCGCAGCATCGCACTTTCATCGGAAAATATACAACCTCAGCACCGCATTTCCGGAACAATCGGTCCATAAGAATCGGATTTTCTTTATCATCGAATGTTTTGTCGGGCCGAACAATTTGACATCCGTAATATGGCGCAATCTTTAAACCATTCAGGTCACGTTTCATCTTTTTTTGGATCGCTACCATACCAATATCGTTCATAAGTATATCAAGGGGATGGCGCACTTTCGTTTTTCCGCTGTAGTTTAAACCTGCCTCGGCTAACGCCTCATTCACGTCGGAATGGAGCGCCGGAATTTCGTTTAAAATTCTATTTGTCTTTGATAAAACGGTAAAACATGAACTGCACGGTGCCATTATCTGTAAACCCATTTGCTCGGCAAGAGCGAGATTCCTTGATGAAATTGCGAGCGAAACAGTTTCTTTAACCGACATATAAACGGTTGCACCGCAACAATTCCAATCTTCAATCTCCACTATTTCCTGATCAAGTGTCCGGAACACTTCGCGAACAGATTCGTCGTAACCACGTTGGGTTTTTTCAAGACTGCATCCGGGATAATACGCGTACTTCATTTTTAATTCCCTTTCCGTTGTTCGAGTGCCATATCACCAACCGCTTTGTAACCTACATAGTCCGGAGAATATTCCATCGGTTCCGGTGCATGGCGGATTTCAATTTCCTGCGCTTTTTTAATTATGCGTGAAAGGGCTTCATGTTGTTTTATCTTCTTCGGAAAAACCGCGATGCGTTTGGTTGCGAACATTTTTTTACCGAGCGGAATAAGCCCGAACATTTTTCTCACATTCGTTTTCATGTAATATTTTCTGATGAGTGTTCCCTCATGCAACCGTCCATACGCCATCAGGTTTTCAACAAAAAGACTGGCAAGTGTTTGTACTTGCGGTGCTTTAGATTTGTAATGCTTCTCCATCGATGTTCGTTTAAGCGCATAGATAATATCTGTAATCTTGATACCAGATGGACATCGGGTTGTGCACGAATAACAGGAAGCGCAAATCCATATGGTTCGGCTTTTCATGATTGTTTCCATCTCACCTGCACGAAACAACGCAATTAACTCGCGAGGCGAAATATCCATGGCATAACTAACCGGACACGATCCGGTGCATGTTCCGCATTGGATGCACCTTTTGATTCTTTCCCCGCCAGGAATTTGTTTAACTTGTTCGAGGAATATTTGCCTCAGTTCTGATTCTGTTTTTGACATAAAGAATGGAGTTCGTAAAGATTCAGCCATAATATGCCTTTTGTTCGGAGTGATTATTTTTATTTAAATTAATGAATCGTTCCACAAAAAATATTTTTTGTGAAAGAAATAAGAATGCCATTAGTCGCGAAAACCGCATCATGACGATTCGGTCTGCAACCTTTTGAAAAAGATTTTTATGACAGAGCATGTCCACTATTATTTTTCTTACTACCAATAATAAATTCCGAATTTTTTCAAAATACGGAAATTCTCTTGTTTATAAAACCGTGAATTATTAGGTAGAACGAGTGAATCAAATGCCCATCTAAAAAGAATCTCCATTTATCCCAATTTGATGGGGGGATAAAAAAATGTATCTCTTCTTAGATTAAAACAAGGCGACGAATCAAACATGTTTCGCACAACTTTCATGCCATTACATTACATCGGCGGATGCGCCATATCGCACAAAATTCAATCAAATTGGATTTCGTTTTTCATAAATGTAAAAGCCCGGTAAATCATCTTATCAATTCTAATAAAGATAATATATTAATACATCCAATGATTTCGGACAATCGAATCTTATTCAATGAAATAATTAAATTATTTTGCTGAAATTGAATTTGTATTTTCTTTTCTCCAAAATATTTTTTACTATTTGTCTGTATATTATACCTAGCATGAAGAAGATTTCCACAAAAAGCATTCAATCTCAACTCATCTTATATTTTACGATCGCGATTCTTGTCCCTACCGTAATTACAAGTGTCGTTGGTGTAAAATTAATTTATAATCAGATCATCACGCGAGCGGAAACCAAAACATTATCCGATTTGAATTCGGCGCGGGAAATTTTCAGAAACAAGATTACGCATATCGAGAGCATTGCGCGGTTGACATCAGCTCGATCTTTGATTGTAAAAGCATTGATTGAAAACAACAGAACATTTTTACAAAAAGATTTATTGCGAACGCTAACGCGTGAACACCTGGATGTTCTCACAATCCTGGATAAAAACGGTCACCTGATAAGTCGCAGCCGCAAGCTCGAACCGGATGAGCATTCGTTCATTCGAGATAAATTCGTTCAACGGGTGATAGATACAAAAAGGATTGTCAAAGGAGTGGATATTGTTTCCCGCGATTATCTGGTCAACGAATCGGCTCATCTTGCAGAGCAAGCGGCGATGGATATCATTCCCACTCCGAAATCGAAAGCCCACACCGAACACAAAGAGACTTCGGGGATGATGTTGAAAGCCGTGGTTCCGATATTCGAAGACAATGGAATATTTGTTGGTGTGTTGATTGCAGGTGTGTTACTGAACCGCAATTTTGAAGTCGTTGATAAGATCAAAGAAGTGGTGCACGAAGGTGAAATTTACAAAGGAAGCGAAATAGGAACCGCGACAATTTTCCAAAATGATCTTCGTATCTCTACAAACGTTAAAAATCAGGATGGATCCCGCGCAATATCAACTCTTGTCTCGGAAGAGATAAATTATGAAGTGCTTCAAAAAGGAAATCGGTACGTCGGTGAAGCATTTGTTGTCAACTCGTGGTATCTCAGCGCGTATGAACCAATCAGGGATATTGAAAATAAAATTATAGGCATTCTTTACGTAGGAATTCTAAAAAAACCTTTCGACGACATTCTTCGTAACGCTTTGATAACATTTTTAAGCATTGCCCTCGGCGGTATTGTGTTGATCATCTTTGGCGCCGTTCGCATGGCGAAACAAATTTCGACTCCGTTGAAACGAATTGAAGACATAGCCAATAAAATTGCCGACGGTGATTATCATCACTCAATAACCGTTCATGCCCCGCGAGAAATTGAGCATCTGGCCGGTTCAATTAACAGAATGGCAAAAGAATTGGAAAAGGAAAAACAAGAATTAGAAGTGTGGGGAAATAAATTAGAGGTTAAAGTATCTGAACGAACGGAAGAAATTAAAAAAATTCACGCTCAATTATTCCGCTCGGAAAAACTTGCCTCGCTCGGGAAACTTGCCGCAGGCGTGGCTCATGAAATAAACAATCCGCTCACCGGCATACTCACCAACAGCAGTTTACTTCTTGACGATCTGCCGGCGAGCGATCCTAGACGAGAAGACATCGATGTTATAGTGAAGGAAACAATAAGATGCAGAGAAATCGTGAAGAGATTGCTCGATTTTGCGCGGCAAACAAAACCTCAAAAACAAATTGTCAACATAAACGAGATAATCGAAAACATTATTTTGCTCGTCCGCAACCAAACATCGTTCCGAAACATTCAGATGCAGCGGAACTTACATGAAAACCTGCCAGAAATTATGGCAGACAGAGATCAGATTCAACAGGTATTCATCAACATCATTATCAACGCCTCCGAAGCTATGTCGAAAGGCGGATTACTTTCTATAAGCACTGCTATATCGCCGGTAAAAGATTCGCTTATTATTACATTTAAGGATAACGGACCGGGTATCCCGGAAAATATACGCGAAAAAATCTTCGACCCTTTTTTTACAACCAAAGAACAGGGAACCGGGCTTGGGCTTTCTATCAGCTACGGAATTATTGAACAGCATGGCGGGGAGATCAACGTTGAGAGTTCTTCAGGTCAAGGTACAACTTTTATAATTCAACTTCCCATCAACTCAACCGAAAGCGAGTAATTCTTGGAAGCAAATATTCTTATAGTAGACGATGAACTTGTAATTTGCAAAAGCTGTGAAAAAATTTTACGACGTGCCGGGCACAACGTAACCTACGCAACATCGGGCAAAGATGCGATTCAAATTCTGCAATCGGAACAGTTTGATGTTGTATTCACCGATTTAAAAATGATAGATATCGGAGGAATGGAAGTACTGCAGACAGTGAGGCAAAAATATCCCGAAACCCTTGTTATAGTCATCACCGGTTATGCAACAATCGCTTCTGCAGTTGAGACGATGAGAAGCGGCGCATTCGATTTTCTTCCGAAACCTTTTACACCAAGCGAACTTATTGCCGTTCTCGATCGCGCTCTCGAAAAACGTAAGCTTATCCATTTATCATCAGAGGGATTCGAATACTCAAAAGATTCCGGTTTCGAGGGAATGATCGGTAAAAGTCCGAAGATGCAAGAAGTTTACCGCCTCGTTCAAAAAGTCGCACCAACAAACAGCACGGTTCTGATAATAGGTGAAAGCGGAACAGGGAAAGATCTCGTCGCAAAAGCTCTGCACAATCAAAGTAAACGTAAAAAAGGAAAATTTTTCGCGCTCGATATTTCAACACTTTCGAGTTCACTGATAGAGAGTGAATTGTTCGGGCATGTGAAAGGTTCGTTCACAGGCGCCCATGCCGATAAGCAGGGCATATTTGAAGCGGCAGATGGCGGAACAATTTTTCTGGATGAAATTGGCAACCTGCCGGTTGAAATTCAGTCGCGCTTACTCCGCCTTCTACAGGAAAAAGAATTCATGCCCGTCGGCAGTACAACCACGAAACATTCCGATGTTTGGCTTATCTTTGCCACTAATCAAAATTTAAAACAATTGGTAGCCGCCGGAAAATTCCGGGAAGATCTTTATTACCGGTTGAATGTTTTCCCGATAAAACTTCCATCACTTCGTGAACGCAAAGAAGATATTCCCGAACTCGCGCTTTATTTCTTAAAAAAATATTGTCAATGTAACGGAAGAACTATTCCGAAAATCCAAACAGAAGCAATTGAAGCACTTACAAACTATCACTGGCCCGGAAACATAAGAGAACTTGAACATGCCATAGAGCGGCTCGTCATTTTAGTTGAAGGAAATGAAATAGAACCGGTTCACGTCTCTGCCGCGCTTTTCAGGACCGATGCGTTTGTCAGTTCGATAATTCCGAAACACAGTGACGAATTGAAATCATTGAAGAAACAAATCCGCGAAGCATCTGTGCACGAAGTTGAAAAAGTTTTCATCCACGAGGCGCTCATACGAAACAATTGGAATATTTCAAAAGCAGCGCGTGAAGTGGATATGCAGCGTTCAAATTTTCAGGCATTGATGAGAAAATACGGTATTTCAAAACCCGGCTCATCCGCATAATCAAGTATACACCTGCATATATATTTTATCTATCATTTTTATCGAATATCTTTTCATTTGGGGAGTTTCATCAATTTTATCTTTGAATTAGTCTTCACTGATTCAAATATAAAAACAGACCTATCGTTTTTCTATTTCATTAGCAGATAAGGAGTTACAGTTCTAATTTTATTTTTTATTAATTGATGGCACATTCCTTGTACTTGTTTGAGAAGAAATCGAAAATAACTTCATCTGAACATTCAAAGGAAAAATAAAATGATTACAAGTAAAATATTAGTTGTCGATGACGAAGAAGTGGTATGCCAGAGCATAAAGAAAATTCTTTCGCGCAAAGGATATACTGTAGATAACGCGCTCGACGTTGATACCGCGGTCAAAAAAATGAACGATTCACCTTTCGATCTGGTGATCACGGATTTGATGATGCCGAAAACCAACGGCATGGAACTTCTTCAGATAGTTCGCGATCACTATCCTGAATTAGAAGTCATAATGATCACGGGTTACTCATCGATAGAATCTGCCGTGAAGGCAACAAAATTAGGCGCTCACAGTTATCTGCCGAAACCTTTCACTCCCGATGAACTGACTAATGTTACCGAGAAGGCATTAATATCCAGAAAAGAAAAAATAGAAACAGTGGCCCGGCAATCGGTTAAACCGACGATTGAAGAAATCTCAAAAGAAAATATCGACGTTGACATGCCCTTCAACGAAGCCGAAGTTACAAAAGCTACTTCACCGGAATATGTTGAAGCATTGACCCACACAGATGTTCCCCTTGCAAAAAAGGTAGCCGATAAAGCATATTGCCAAACGGGAAAACGCGATTGCCGTAAGGTTGTCCTCGACGGGCGCGAGTGTGCTGGCGAATGTCCGATTGAAAAGAAAGAAAAAGCTCGCGCAAAGCAGTCTCCCCGCACAGTCCGTGAAAATATAGAGATGATAGATGCCGATATACCGTTCCCGATTTCCGAAGTTGAAAAATATACAAGTGCAGATTATATAAACTGCCTCGGCAGATCTGATATGCCCCGCGTTGCGCTATGGGGTCGTGATGCCACAGCGAAACATAATGTCCTAGTCATCGATGATGAACCGATAGTTTGTCACAGCGTGCGAAGAATTCTTTCGAAGCAAAGCTGCGCGGTTGAAGAAGCATTCGATGTAGATGCGGCGATGCAAAAGATGAAGCTCAATAAATTTGATTTGGTAATACTCGATCTTAAAATGCCTAAGAGAAATGGATTAGAAGTGCTCGATTCTATTTCGAGATCATATCCCGAAATACCGGTTATCATGGTAACAGGATTTGCATCGATAGATACGGCAATTGAGGCAACTAAGGCGGGAGCTTACAATTTCATTCCAAAACCGTTCACACCTGCCGAGTTATCGAAGGTAGCAGCAGAAGCATTGGCTGTTTAAATTCGATATCATAGGCACGAATCAAAAGCCCGGCAGGAGCGTGAAAACTGTCGGGCTTTGTTATTGATAAAGATAAACCTCCGGTATCTTCTTTGGTCAATATAACATGTTAAATCTTACCGCAGTAATATCATCTTCTTCACGCTCGTGTACGATTCACCCGCAACTCCTTCTTCATCATCTCTTAAACCGTTTGCAATTAAACGGTAGAAGTAGACACCCGATGGCAATCCGTTCGCGTCAAATTCGAAATCTTGCACACCGGACTCGATGAGTTGATGATCTATAAGTGTTTTCACTTCCTGTCCGATCATGTTGAAGATTTTGAGTGTTACCCAGCTATCGACGGGTAATTGATAGCTGATAACAGTAGTCGGGTTGAATGGATTCGGATAGTTTTGATCCAACGCATAACCGCTCGGTATCTCAGGCTCAGGATGATCAAGAGGAATTATAATAGCCGGTATTTCAAGCGGATTTGCTCGCAAGAACGGCACATCGATTAGTTTTTTTGTTCCTTTAATGACCAATTCATCTGCGAATGAGATCGTATCCATTTCTCCTTCAAATGCTGTATTGATGCGATGGAGCGTTTCACTAAGATTGTTAAATAACGATTGATCGGCAAAAAGTTTTTTATGCGAAACATCGTCATAAACACCCATAATCAATTCGTCACCGTAATCTCCGATCACTTTTAACATCAATCCATTTAACGGATTAGACGTACCATCGTCATATTTCAACTCACCGAAACCGTGAGGAGTTATTCCAAGCGCGCTCGCGGCGATGTTCACTTTCAGCGCAATCATCTCGGCAAGTAACACGTTATTATGTTTCTCGGGTGAAATAAATTTTTGCGCTCCGGTAATATAACGATGATTGGTAAATTGATCGAACCCACGAGCAATGCCATTATGTAATGCGCTTCCTTTTTTCGCCACAAGCGACTGCAAAACATTTTTATAATTCTTACTCTGCAGCCAGCCGTAATACTTGGAACTGTCTATTCCATTTTTTCTATTCAATCCCACAAGCAGCCCGCCGGTGAAATCATATCCGCCCTGTCTAAATGTTTCGTATAAGGCATTCACTCTGTTCGGCATCGCTAAAAATAGCTGGTTGACCGGATTAATATTTTCGTCATAATGTTTACCACCAGCGTAGATGCTCCAGGCATATGAAACCTTCATTCCTTTTCCTTTGGCTCCCCATCCGGTAATTTTTATAGTTTCTCCCGGAAGGATACTGTCACTCCATGTAACATTCAATATCCTATTCTGTTTTGCGAATGAAGTGCTTAATGGAGTGGGAGTAATAATTAAAGGATAATTCGGATTTCCACTAATTAAAACCGGCTCAAAATGAATATGAAAATTAATTTGTTTCTTGACGGTATTATTCGGGATGGTGCACTCGAAATACACTCGCACCGGTTTTTTCATCACATATTTATTTATTTTCCCCTTATTGTCTTTATCAAGCGCGATACTATCTGCAGCAAAACTTCTGTACGAAATTTGATAGAGAGAATCTTCGATGAAGTTTGCAGTAATAGATTTATCTCCGTCAACAGTGAGCGGGTACGGATTGGCAGCGCCAATAATATCTCCGCTCCAGTGAGAAAATTTCCATCCCAATTCTGCATCTGCCTGTAATTGAACAATGCTTCCGTAACCATACCATGAATAATCAGGAACTTTTGTTACGCTTCCGTTACCGACCGAATTGACCGTAACGCTAAATAAATCGATTCCGAACACCGCGCGTATTGTATGATCGGTAACGATGTTTGTGAATGTGTAACTTGGGACTGCTCCTACAGAAACATTATCGACAATGACTGTGTCGATATGATAATGCGGATCAGGTGTTACTGTGAATGTTTGATTTTCGCCTTCATCGAATGTCAGAATCCCGGATGGAGAAATAATTCCACCGGCTCCTGCTGTCGCATTGATAATATATGTTGGCGGTATCGGATTTGGTAAAAATACAGCGGTGATTGTCCTATTCTGATCCATAACCACGTTCAGCGGATTATCAGAACCGTGTCCCGCCGGAAAATCTCCGGTCCAATTGTTGAAATGATAATCTACTGCAGGTGAGGGTATCAATTGCACCAGTGTTCCGTAATCGTAAGTTAATTGATCCGGAATTTTTTGAACCGTACCGTGAGCCGCATTTACCGTCAATGTATATGTGTTGATGGCAAAGTTAGCCGTGATGGTTTTATGCGCATCCATTGTTAACAAAAGTGGATTATCTGTTGTATGACCAGCCGGTACATCCGCACCACTCCAATTTACAAAGTGATATCCAATGATAGGAACCGGGGCAAGTGATAAAATGGTGCCATGATTGTACGGTCCGGTGGGTGGTGTTACGTTTACACTTCCGTTTGTAGCGTTTATCGTCAGAGTATAAGTATTGATTGCAAAGTTAGCTGTAATAGTTTTATTCGCGTCCATTGTTAACAAAAGTGGATTATCATTCTCATGACCCGCCGGCACATCTGCACCACTCCAATTCACAAAGTGATATCCGATGTTGGGAACGGGAACTAGAGATAAAATAGTACCATGGTTATATGGTCCCGTTGGTGGAGTTACGTCGATTGAACCATTCGAGGTGTTAACTGTCAGTGTATATAATGATAACAACGTCATACCGGGATCGAGGTACCATGGATTGTAATCGATGAACGCTGAGACCGAATCACCGATACCCATCGGATTATTATAATTCGGAGTAGCAGGCAATAATTTAGGATCAGCGGGTCCGGTTGAAGATCCCCACCAATTTTCGCGTGCATCCTGAAGCACTCCGGTTTGATCGAGCACTCCGTAAATATTTCCGGTGATAGAATTTCTTCGCATTACACCGTTGAGCGTTGCGCCGGTTTCTTTATAGAAAACAAAACCGGTACCCCAATTTGAAACCGTATTTTCATTCGCACTGAAATTCAAAGTTTCGGTTCCTAACGCGTCGGCTTCGATGCCGGTTCCATTTCCACCGCCATTCATTACGTTAAGATTTACTATGGTTGTTAACGCGGTAACGGAGTTGATGGATGCGGCTTTCTTTGGTACACTTTCAATATCAAAACCGGAAACTTCCGGTAATTGCGATTTCCCGATTCCCGGATCGGCTACAATTCCCCACCAGTATGGTGTTGCACCCATACCGGCAACTGTATTTGTAACAGTATCCTGAGAAATTGTTCCTTGGGCATTGATGTAATAAATTCCGGTTTGGCATTCATCAATTTTATTCCCTGTAACTGAAATTGAACCGAGCGCATTATAAATCAACATACCTGTTGATGTCCATGTACCCGGTGTGTATGAAAATCCTGCGATATGATTACCAGATGCACTACCGGCTGCGCCATAAATCTGAATTCCATTTTGGGCAATGAAACTCACTGCGCCTGCGCCGGTAATCGTATTTCCATTTGCAGATACAGTAAGGTTTCCTCCGGTAAATACAGTTCCATTTTTCTGGAAACCAAAGATAGTATTGTTGGCAACATTCAATGTCCGTGCATTGCCGTCGTCAGCATTCGCATATAGACCGACACCATGTTGAGAGCCATCAATGGGATTATTCCTGATGTCCTGAATTGTCGATCCACTTACCGTCCCGCCTGCATTTCTGTAACCAATGCCGATGAACCGATAATTTGCATTTCCACGTCCGAAACCATCAACCGTGAAATTGGAAATTGCAACATTTGAGGCATCGTGCACATACACTATTGGATAATTATTATTACTACCAGTCGTAAAGAATTTCGTTAACGTAACCGGCGATTTGATAATTGTTGATGCCATAGATTGACCAGACAGGTTTAATTGTTTGTTTATCTCTACTTGTTCTTCGTACGTACCTGCCGCAACATTTACGGTCCATCCATTGCTTGCCGCGTCAACGCCACCTTGAATACTGCCGGTCTTTCCGTATAGAGCCGGCACGACGTAAACATTGTTTGTTTTCACCGACACAAAACCGTTCTTGCCGGTATTCATTCTGTGAACCATTCTGTATTCAAGTGCAAAAAGCTGGTCTAATGTCATGGCTGTAGGGATCAAACCATCATATGTGTTGGCTGTTGCATCGAAGAACGCGGAAGGATCGATTCCTCCACTAAGGTTAATAACTGTGCTGGATGCAGCATTATTGAATATGTTACCCGAGATCGTATAATTACCTGCCCCGACAAGCCCGAACGACAGCGCGGTCCCGTTCTCCTGGAACGTGTTTCCCGTAACTGATGCAGCGGCAGTGTAACTGTCGAGATTTATCGCGGAGCGACAATACTGGAATACATTATTTGTAATTGTGGTTGCTATGCCTCCACCATCCGACCATACACCTCGTCTCCATCCTTTGTTGTTGAATAAATCGGCAGTCGAGCTTCCAAGGAACAAATTCTGATCGACCGTTATTGTTCCGATCGCGCTTGGCGTGACAGTGATCGCGCGTGGATCAGCCGATGATATTGATGTCGTTGCTGCGCGTGAGAAAATGTTGTACTTGATCTCATGTGTTGCGGATGTTGGAATGTATATAAGATGCCGCATCCCGGTCGCAGTGATATCATTATCGATAAACTTGAATCCGTTAATAACAACTTTACCCGAACTGGTAATCTGGATGAGTTGGAAATTGGTCGATCCCCCGGTTGAAATAGCCGATTCATCAATAATTGTTTCAGCGCCGCGTATCCCGGTATTCGGATTAATATCGGCATTCGCACCTTGCAGTGTAACGGACTTATGAACATTTAAAATTTCAGAATATGATCCTGCTGCAACGGTAATCAGATCTCCGTTTAATGTTGTTGGCGCGTCAATGGCACCCTGGATTGTGCAGAAGTATGTTCCTTGTGTTACATTGTGAACATTCGGGGTTCCGGTTGCCGTGCCTGTCATTCCTGCATCAGTAAACCATGGAATAAAATCAACGTTGGTAGATACAGAATCTCCTAACCCGCAGGTATTGGATGGAGTATTGTAAGGTCCTGTTGCATCACCCCACCAGTTCCGCATTGCATCGGTCAACGCTGTAGTTTGGTTAACAACACCACCATATGTTGACCCATCAGTACCGGAATAAGTTCTTATGTTACCGGTTATTGTGGCATTATGAATGGTAACATTTGTGGGGGTTGTGTTGCTTTTTCCAGGTTCGCCAAACCGAATTCCACGTTCATTGCCTGTAAACGTTCCACCGTTAATTGTCACGTTGTTGAGTGTTGCAGGATGTAACGCATAGGCTCCGCCTCCACCGTTATCGGCTCCTGTCCCTCTCGCTTTGATCATCATTCCCGCACCTTCTTTGAAACTCAAGCCGTTGTTTGTGACGGTCAGATTGTTGAAGACGAGATTCTGATATAATTCTTCTCCTTTTAAATTTATATCCACGCCGCCGTTCCACGTATCATTCCAGAAGGAACTGGATCCATTATTAGAAATGACTACGTTCGTAAAGGTGGCATCGGAAAGCTTCTCAACATAGATTCCTTTGTAATCATTGTTAAGGAACGTTGTATTCGTGACTGTCATGTCTACAACATTACTCCCTCCTGGTCCCCAATCTCCATGCTTCGCGAAGTACCAGCCATAGTCGCAGTACTGGAATGAGCAGTTATTCATGGTCATATGCATCAGACTTCCATCAGTCGCGATTTTGAAACCATTTTCATTCTCAATCGTCCGGGGCAACGGACCAACCACAAAGACATTCTCCAGTTTGACGTATGATACAGTGGTTGCATTCGTCACTTCCAACCCATTGATTCCAACAGGCACAATTCGGAAATTCTGCAATAAGACAGGTGAGACCATCGAAGTCCCTGATGCAGTAAGGAGAACAACTCTCCCATTCAAACTATTTGTAATGATCGTGTTGGAGGCAGGATCGCTTCCACTCCCTGCGCCTTGAAGAGTTACTTTCTTATTAACATTAACATTTTCAGTGTAGGTGCCAGCCGCGAGGTTCACCGTGCTTCCGGTTACCATATCGATACCTTCTTGTATCCGCCCAGTTGATCCAATTTGTGGACTACCATCATCAACCCAAAGATTTGAGAAGTCACCCTGAAAACCTAAAGTGCCGAGCTGGGTATCGGTACCGATATTCAGCCATGGGGTGTAATCGACATTTGCATTTATCCTTCCTGCTACAGTAGTTGGATCTGAGCTACCCCACCAATTGCTTGATGCGTTCACCATCTGAGCAGTGTTGTTCGCTACACCATATCCACCTGTTTTGATAAGTTTATTATCAAACACAGTAACATTCGTGAGTGTTCCGGTAGCATAATCACGGAGATTGAGTGCACGAATAGTTGGCCCGTAAATTTCCACATCATTATTTCGAATTTGGACATTATTCAGATTGTTATTCGGTACTTCATAACCAAATCCACCAACGTAAATTCCTGCATTATCAAATTGTCCGCGGATACTATTTCGTTGAATAACAATATCCTGCCCCGCCAAACGACGCATAGTAACAAGAATACCGATACCCGGATAGCGACTACCGCCATCTATAATATTATCCTCAATAACTCCGTACGAAGTGTTGGTTAATTCCAGACCGTAACCGGAATTAGTGAATGTGGTTGGACCGAAGTCGGTGAGAACATTGCGCGCAATAGTCCAATAGGTATGATCTCCAATGGCGCCATCGTTCCCGACCAGAACGCCGTTCCAAGAAAGATGATGCATGTAGTTATCACTCACAGTGATATAGCTTGTGCTGGCTACCCATGCCTGAACTGCGTTACCTACGCCGTTACCATTTCCACTTCCGTCCCACGCATAGTTACGAATCTCAAAACCCTGAATGGTAACATTGGATACACCGTCAGCGAGCAGGAAGGCATCCGACCAAAGATTTTGTCCATCTATGATAGGTGCATTAACACCCGGTCCAGGTTGCGCATCACCGGGATTACCAATTACTGTTAGCGGTAGGTTAATCGTTATGTCGTGTTCATTGTAGGTGCCTGCGCCAACTTTTACAATATCGTTAGTCAGAGCGTGGTTGATTTCTGATTGAATATTCCCACCGATTCTGCGACAATGGTTTATAACTCCATACCCGCCTGTGTATGAATATTCACGTATATCGGAGGGAGGTGAAGAGCCAACGACAACCGCATTATCGAAACTATTATTATTCCAATATGATGACCAATCGAATTGTGCGTTGTCATAATCTCCTCGCGCGCGGATGTGTTGAGAATTATGAAGAAAAGTATTCCCGGTTATTACCGCACCGCCAACACCATGAACAAACCATGGGACGGGCGTTCCGGAACCGGTAAAACTTATGGATGCACCGGCATATGAGCCAAGATCGATCAAATTATTTTTAATAACTCGTCCGCTAACCGGTCCTGTATAACCTGCACCGTTATTGGGATCGATACTGCAATGATCGAACCAATTTCCTTCAATCGTGTAGCGCTGAATATGGGAAATGTTAGAACCTTCATCATACATTTCATCATCTATATATAATGAACCCCAGGGATTGACAGAACTGACATCGGTAAGATGGCAATACTTAAAAGTAAAATTATCACCTACAACAGAAATAGTTTTATTGGTACCAAGCAGCGTATCCTGCCAGATGCTTAATCCTGTAATGGTGACATCGTCACCTTCCATAAAGATTCCATCCGGACCAAAATTATTAGTCGCTTCAGTTTGGACTGACGCAACAATGTCATGATAATCGGTTATAATATTCCCCGAAGCATTAACACCTTGGACTGTGATTCCGTTTTTGTCTTGCCCGATATATAAGCCAAAAGTATATGTACCGGGAACTGAAACCGGTGAACGGTTACTCGCAGTTTCAATATAAAATCCCGGATAAACATTTACCGTTCCACCTGAAGCAACACCATCGATTCCATTTTGAATCGTACTGAAGGCATCGAAACCCCACAAGTGACCTCCGCATGATGACGGAGTATAATCATCATCCACCCATACGGTAGAAGCGTTACTCCCGAAGTACAATGCGGAAGTGCATTCACCACCAATCTCAGGATAATGAGTGTTATCGCTGTACACCCAACCGCCATTCGCGTTTTGGGTGGCTGCGAGATAATATGCACCATGATTGATTTCGGTTTCATAAGTTGAAGGGTTGAGAGCGGCAAGCGTCATGACCGCGTAAGCAGTAGTTTGCCAATCGTCATCATTAGTATGCACACCATAACTTCCGCAGAAGCCACCGAAAGATGCCTGACTATTTTGAAGCTTCGTTACAAGCCCTGGAACATCCGAGGTATGAGTTCCGGAAGCATGAAACGCATCTATTAAACCAGACACACCAAGGTTGTACCACCAATAATCAACAGTTGCCCACGTCGGATCCCAACCCGCACATCGGACTAAATCAAAATAGTTTGCGTTAGTTACAAACGATGCATTATATGCTACATCTGCTATATCACCAGCATCGGTGTGGTAAATTCCTCCGAACCGATCGTAAAGCATTTGAGCCGCAACTGCCCATGCACCCAAATCCCATCCAATGATACCATTATGATACCCCTGTGTAATTCCACGCTGATCACGAATATACTGTGCAAACAAAGTAGCTGTTCCGCCATTAGCAGCAATCCTTGCATCGTATTTCGACTTTGCCGCATCTTTATATGCTGTACCAGCAACCCCGGGAAGATCATTATAAAGCATTAGAAATTTTAAAGCAGAAGCATCCCTCACAGATGCATCGGCAATCATCTTGTCTGCGGCATCCTGCATCGCGGTTTTCAGTGATGCATCATTAGTGCGAATGTATCCATAATACAATCCTAATCCGGTTGCACCGTATAAATTTTTCGGACTCGCGGAAGCTGAATGTGTAACATTAGGCAGAGTCAACATCCAATCCCATCCACCGTCGTTATTGTCTGTGTCAGGATTTCCGTTTCCTGCGTTATCTTCAGTCACATCCGACTGAGCATGTTTAACATAATTTGCGCCGGCAACGAGAGCGGAGTTTATATTTGCCGGATCGCCAATTACCGTTAAACCATTTAAGGCCGCAGCCGAGTTGGTTTTATCCGGAGTGAAAATTTGTTTTTCGGAATTAGCGGAGTGTGGAGACACGAGTGGATGATTGAGAGCACCCCCTTTAATGTCTTCATTGTTTTTAAAAGATTCATCTTTGATATTAGCGTTGAGACTCGCGCCTTTTTCTTTTTGTTGGAGAGAAAGAGATTCCGCGTTTTTATTTAACTGGAATATTTCCGAACGGTTAGCTTTAACGATAGGATTACTCCATGGTTCTTGTCCCGTTGCAATAACAGCAATAAAGAATGTAATTGCGAGGAGAGAAGAAAAGCATCGTAAAAATGTTTTCATAAGGTTACCCCTTCCAAATTTAATTTAAAATAGAAAACTAATTACTGGTGAAAAAAATAATATTTATAGAGAACTTTTTCTTTATCAACTTTTTTGATAATTCAATTAGATGTGTGGCTTCCCCCGTTCAGGCATCAAGTTGGAATTGAATTGCGTAATAGCAACTCCCGAAAATATACGAAAACGGTTCGGGAATGTCAAACTAAAACAGGTAAAACGCTAACCAAGATCATAATAAATTTATACCTCTAATTATCTTCGAATTTAAAGAATATCAGACGTTTTTATCAATAAAGTCGTGATTCCATCGCATCAATCACACATGAATTTCTCAGTTAATCAATTATTAATAGCCCCGCCAGTCATTCTGACGGGGCTGACCCTTCCCTATGCTATTGATTCATTTTCAGACAAAATAAATTATTATGCCATCTATGCTGATGAATGATTATTTCACCAGTATCATTTTCCGGACACTCGTGTACATTCGGCCAAGAATTTCCTCATCTTCATCGCCCACACCGTTTGCAATCAGGCGGTAAAAGTACACTCCTGACGGAAAATTGCTTGCGTCGAAATCCAAATCCTGTGTTCCTGCTTCCATCATCTCTTGGTTCAACAATGTCGCCACTTCCTGACCGAGCATATTGTAAACCCTCAACGTTACAATAGCATCTTCGGGCAACGTGAATTGAATCATCGTTGTTGGGTTGAACGGATTAGGATAATTTTGTTGAAGACCAAACGATTCAGGCATTTTTAACAACGTTGATGATTCACTCTCACCCGGCGCAGGCGGTGGTAATTCGTCTGTGTGTATTATTTGTATCTTATTTGCATGCAAAGCAGAACCTGAATTTGAGAGAATCAATTTGCCCGCTTGATTTGTCTTTACCCAGTATGCCTTTCCCGGCATTATATTATCTGATGATAGGTATGTTCCTGTATATGAAAAAAATTGTGACGTGACTATTCCACCAGGTTCAGATGTAATGTTTGATACCGCAACCGGTGTACTTATAGAACCGATTATATTCCATTTGTCTATTACTTCAATGGTGTCATTAGTAATCGGTGTTCCAGCATACGCTACTGTCTGGGGTGAATCAAACTTTACCCAATAACCGATACCTGATTGAAGTGTATCGTTCATGATATATGAACCCTGATATGTGAATGCCGGTGAGACTGCAGTAGGATATATTGATGACTTCAAATAATCTGAGGCATGTACTGGAACAGATGACATGTTCCAACCATTTTCTACAACGCTAGTAAACCGATTGTCAGCTGTACAAATAATCCTGCTTGATAATCCAACACCATTGTGATAATAGATAACGGTATCGATCCGAAAATTATACAAGAGACTTATTGGAGAAAATCTAAAATAAAATTTCATACTATCACCCGGAGTAATAGTTGCGCTCGTTGGATTTACTGTAAACTCAGGGTCGGTCGATAACGCAGAGCTGATGGTAAGCACCGAATCACCGGTGTTTTTAATGAATGCACTGTCTTGTTTCGTCGATCCAGGTGAAACAGTCCCAAAGAATATATTCGCAGGATTGGCTAAAAATTGAGGTGATTTTAATATGTATCCCTTACCAGATATTTTCACCGTATCGTGAGAGCTGAAACCGTTATGAGAGAAAATAATTGCACCATTTTTTAGACCACCCGATACCGGACTAAATGTTATATAAAATTTCTGATTACTCGATGCTGGTATTGTCCCGCTTGGAGGAAACACACCGAACTCAAGGTTATTTGATATCGCGGAGCCAATAATCAACGACGCATGTCCATTGTTATCCACGGTTATCGAGTCTGTTTTCATCCCATTTACGGCAACACTGTCAAACTGTACTGTCGTTGCTGACGACGCAAAATATCCCTGAGGAATCTTCCACCGACCCCAATAGAGAGAAGTTTTTCCGCCCGCTGTCAAGAAATCACCTCCCACATAAAGGTCGGGTCCAATAACACAGAGGGCATACACGTCTCCCTCTACACCACTCCCGAGTGCAGACCACGCACTTCCATCCCATTTTGCAATGTTTTTTGCACTTACTCCACCTGCGGTAGTAAATTTGCCACCTACATAGACGTCAGTTCCGCTGAATACAATTGCCTTAGGTGATTCATTACTACCTCTACTCAGACCCGTTCCAAGAGCAGACCATGTTGTTCCATTCCACTTTGCAATTTGATTTGCACTTACACCGCCGATGGAGGTAAACCATCCGCCGACATAGAGCGTGTTGCCAGCCGCAGCGAGTACACTTATGTAACCATCGGTTGGTCCGCTTGGACTTCCTACGGCAGACCATGTAGTTCCGGTCCATTTTGCAAATCCATTGACGGCAATACCTCCCGCATGATCAAAATTACCGGCAACGTAGAGATCCGATCCTATCACAGCCAAAGAATACACTTGCTCATATCCTCCAACTTTGCTAATGCCGCTTCCAAGTGCTGACCACGATGTGCCGTTCCACCTGGCAATGTTATTGACCGGATTTGGCCAACCGAATCTTCCTCCCGCGTAGATATCATTCCCGATAACTGCAATTGCATTGACCGTTCCATCCATAAGCCTGGAGTCAGAATAATAACCCCAGCCATTATAGCTATCCCATCTTAGGAAACCGTAATTTCCACCCATATACATATTGGTCCCACCAACGTATACTGTCTCACCGACAATTGCGATTGCCTTTATCGGGCCGCCGGAATGACCGCACGAAACATCGGTTACAGAAGTACGGTTAAATTTGCCAATGGAATTTATACAAGTCATGTTGTTAAAAAGCCCGCCGAAATACAGATCATTGTCTTTCCCGGCCAGCGACTGCACGCTCCCATTCAGGCCAAGCCAAAGACCACTCGGGATGCTCGACCAATGGCTGCCATTCCATTTTGCCACACATTTTGTTAATTCACCCCCCACCTTGGAGAAATCGCCGCCAATAAAAATATCGCTACCGGATGCCACAAGTGCATAAATGTTTCCATAAGAATTCAATCCTGTTCCCATCGCGTACCAATTGGCTCCATCCCATCGTGCGAGCTGATTTGCACTTACACCGCCAACATTGTTGAAATTCCCACCGGCGTACACATCTGTTCCATTCACTGCAATGGCAGTTATGGAACTGTTCGCTCCGGTTCCTAGTGCAGACCACGTACTTCCATCCCACTTGGCGATGTTTGTTGTAATTAGCGTGCCAATCGAATCAAACTGTCCTCCGACATATACATCGGTTCCACTCAACGCAATTGCTTTTACAAAGGAATAACCACCATAGGCAGCACGAATGGTATCGGATCCGAGGGCAAACCAATTACTACCATCCCATCTCGCAATGTTTTTTGTTGCAACCCCGCCGCAGGTACCAAAGACTCCACCAACGTACATATTACTACCACTCACAGCAATGATATTTATCGTTGTAGTTCCATACCATCCACCACTAATTCCTGTTCCCAGTGCGCTCCACGAACTTCCATTCCATTTTGCAATGTTATTTGCGCTTACTCCACCGGCGCTGGTAAATGGACCTCCGACATACACATCAACTCCGTTGGTCGCAATAGCAGTTGGAGCGGCAGATGGAATTCCTGACCCTAATGCAGTCCAGTTTGTGCCATTCCACTTCGCAACGTTTTTGACTAGAACTGTTCCAGCCGTATCGAATCCGCCAACAACGTAGAGGTCGCTTCCATTCACTGCAATTGCATTTACCATTCCCCAGTTTCCAGCACCCCCTCGTAATCCTAATCCCAAAGCAGACCAGCTACTTCCATTCCATTTAGCGATTCGCTTTGCTTGTATATTATGAATGTAGTTAAAATCACCGCCGATATACACATCAGTTCCACTCACCGCGATTGCTCTCACCGGCAACCATTCAGTACCCGAATACACAAACTTATCATCCCACGATGAGTCGGCTGGTACTACGGCCGCAGATTCTGTCGTTTGGATAAACTGAGGTGTACCTTTTGGATCGATCACCATGTGGTAACCTTCTGGGTCAAGAGTGCCTGAAAATCCTGACTTGGTATTTATCGTGCCGTCGGGATTAAGCAGTTTTTCCAATGGTGTGGTAGTCTGTTGCTGTATCACCGTTGTTGATTGTGCAAAACTCAGTGATACATTTATGCACAGAAGAACAAACGAAATGATGGTGATGTGTCTCATTGTGAACTCCAATATTTTTTGATAATTATTTAAGATTTTAAATTCAAAGGAGGGTAGCCCATGCTCCACCCTCCTGATTGATTCCATGTTTTTATTATTTTTATCAGTCCCCCATGGAAACAATTCGTATTAATGAACTTATTTTAGTAGTATCATCTTTTTTGATTCTGTGAATGTGCTGGCGCTTAATCTGTATGTATAGATACCACTTGGTAAATTACTTGCATCTAACTTTACTGATTTATATCCCGCCTCTTGCATCCCATCCACAAGTTTGAGAACCTCTTGACCAAGCATGTTGTAGATTTTTAATGTTACATAATTTGCAACCGGCAGCTGATAATCGATAATCGTTGAGGGATTGAACGGATTAGGATAATTTTGTTGAAGACCAAACGATTCAGGCATTTTTAACAACGTTGATGATTCACTCTCACCCGGCGCAGGTGGTGGTAATTCGTCTGTGTGTATTATTTGTATCTTATTTGCATGCAATGCAGAACCTGAATTCGAGAGGATCAATTTGCCCGCTTGATTTGTCTTTACCCAGTATGCCTTTCCCGGCATTATATTGTCTGATGATAGGTATGTTCCTGTATATGAAAAAAATTGTGACGTGACTATTCCACCAGGTTCAGATGTAATGTTTGATACCGCAACCGGTGTACTTATAGAACCGATTATATTCCATTTATCCACTACTTCTATAGTGTCATTAGTAATTGGTGTTCCAGCATACGCTACTGTTTGGGGTGAATCAAACTTTACCCAATAACCGATACCTGATTGAAGTGTATCGTTTATGGTGTATGAACCTTGATATGTGAATGCTGGGGAGACCGCTGTAGGATATATTGTTGACTTCAAATAATCTGAGGCATGTACTGGAACAGATAACATGTTCCAACCTTCTGAAACGGAATATACATGTGAGGTTGTATCAGTATTCCATATTCCAAAATTCTGTGAGGGTTTCAACCCGGCATTTATGAATTCTCCACCAGCGTACACCAGATTCTCTGTTGCACAGATAGCGCGTACACGCTGATCAACTCCACTACCAAGAGCTAACCAATTGCTTCCATCCCACTTCGCGATATAGTTTGTACTCGTACCACCAGCCGTTGTGAAATCGCCTCCGGCATAAAGATCGCTTCCGCTAAAGGACACTGATCTGACCCAATTGTTCGTTCCACTTCCGAGGGGCGTCCAGTTAGTTCCATCCCATTTCACAATATTGTTTGCAGAAAATCCGCCTGCTGTTGTAAAACCACCTCCGATATAAAGTTCACTTGCTGAGGTTGTCATGCAGCGAACAAAATCATTCATTCCGGTTCCAACAGCGGACCAATTTGAGCCATCCCATTTGGCGATATACGATGCAGGATTGCCTCCGGCATTAGTGAAAAGACCCCCGGCATAGAGATATCCTCCAAGTGTGTCAAGAGCATAGACGACGCCGTTCATCCCCGTCCCCAGAGCCGACCAGTTACTGCCGTCCCATTTTGCGATGTAGTTTGTTCCCGCTATACCTCCAGCGCTCGTGAAATTACCACCAACATAAACATCTGTCCCAACTACTTTGATTGCATACACATCTGAGTTTGTTCCACTTTTCAAAGAATCCCACATCATGCCATTCCATTTCGCGATGTTCGGACGGAAGCTGCTCCATCCATTATCCAGATCACCTCCTATGTAAACGTTAGAACCACTCACTGCTATGGCAAAGACGCTGCCAGTATATATCGGGTCAGGAGTACCATTCCCGAGTTTTTCCCACGCTGAACCATTCCATTTTGCAATACGATTGGTTTGAAGGTCGCCTGTGTACATAAAATCTCCTCCCACGTATACATCGTTGCCATTTTTCTCAATTGCACGTACGATTCCTTTCACACCCTCGCTTCTTCTTTCGTCGATACCAATAGTTGACCAGGCAGAACCATTCCACCTTGCAATGCCGCATGTCTTAACATTCCCTGCTCTCCGGAATTGTCCACCGACATAGAGATCACTTCCCATTACGGCCATTTTGTAGACAAATCCTGGATATACAGAATATGCAAGGCCATTCCCAAGTGAGTCCCATGTCGTTCCATTCCATTTGGCAATACCATTTGCAATCTTACCACCGGCATACGAGAGCTGTCCCCCGATGTAGATATCACTTCCCATTATTTCAATTGATGATACAGTACCAGTAATATCATTCCCCAGAGAATCCCAAGCCGTTCCATTCCATTTTGCTATCATGTTTGCAGTAACACCACCCGCTGTTGTAAATACCCCACCGACATAGACATCGCTCCCTTTAATTGCAATTGCACCCACATGGTACCCGTCGTAGTAGGAAGGGCGGACAATACCACTTCCGAGGGAATCCCATTTGGTTCCATTCCACTTTGCAATATTGTTAACACTAATTCCACCTGCCGATGTGAAAGATCCCCCGACATATACATCGCTTCCACTGATCGCGATCGCCGTAACGCCAATATAATATCCACTTCCACTCACGCCACTTCCCAGCGAAACCCAATTCGTTCCATTCCATTTAGCAATGCGGTTTGCAGTCGCACCACCGGCAAGTGTAAAATCTCCACCAACGTAAAGATCACTTCCGCTCACTGCAAGATCATAGACATTCCCGTTTACTCCTATTCCAAGAGGATACCATGCGCTGCCGTTCCAATATTGAATGAAGTCTGCAACAGCATAAGGAAATGTGCTGGGGAAACTACCACCGATATAGATATCGCTTCCGATGATTGCAATAGCATTAATATTGCTTGGCCCACTAACAACCGAGTCCCATGTTATGCCATTCCATCGTGCGATGCAGTTTGCGCTGATACCGTTGACTGAGGAAAATTCGCCGGCCATGTAAAGCTCTGTACCTGATACTTCAAAAGCCCTTGAATAGCCCCAATCCGGTTGACCAGTTATCATCTGTAAACCAGGATACATAAATCGATCATCCCAGTTAACATCGTCCGGTGACGATGTTGTGGTTGCAGGATTGCGTACAAACCTCGGTGCGCCTTCAGGGTCCTCAATCATGCGGTAACCTTTAGGATCGAGAGTGCCGGAATATCCTGACTTGGTATTTATTGTGCCATCGGGATTAAGCAGTTTTTCCAATGGTGTGGCAATTTGTTGCTTTGTCAGAACTGGTGATTGTGCAAAACTCAGCGATACAATCATGCACAGAAGAACAATTGTGATAACGTATTTCATGAGGAACTCCATTATGTTTTGATTATGGTTTGTAACTTTATATTCTTAGGAGGGTGACTTATGCTTCACCCTCCCGTTTCCGTCAGTGAACTTCTAATCCACGATCACCGAAGGTGTTGAGAAGCTTTGTTTTTAGTTTTTGATTATTCTCTCGATATCAACTAATTTTTCTTTTAAAACGAACTCAACAGCACCAATCCTGCGCGCTTTCTCTTCTAATTTTGGATCGTCGTACTGAGTGATCATAATAATCTTCGCATTCGGAAATTCGGATAAGATCTCCTGAGTTGCTTCAAATCCGTCCATCATTTTCATTTTTATATCCATAAGCACCCAATCGGGGTGAAACTGTTGGTACGATTTCAATGCTTCATTGCCATCGCTGCATTCATAAACATTATCCGCTGTTGTTGACAGTATCGAGCGAATCATATCTCGAATAGAAGCATTATCGTCAACAATCATTACTTTCATCATTACCTGATTTCATTTAAAATTTATGTGTGTGATAGTATAATGGAAAAGGAAAACGGAGTAAATAGAGGGAGGTACTTAATTGGGGATGAGTAGGAGTACTTATTTTAGACTATTGATTGGGAATTGCACATTAGAGATTGCGGATTCCTCCAGTCATAGGAGTCATCCCGACAAGCTTTTGGTCGGGATCTAAACAGAAGTTGGATTTGCATAAATGCCGACCAGAAACATGTCAGCATGACGAGTAATCAGAGGTACGACTTATTTTCTATAGCAAATTTTAGGAGGGCATTACTTCCATGAATGGCTAGTTTATTGCAGATATTCATACGGTGGTTCTCCACTGTACGGATGCTGATGAACATTTGGTCTGCAATTTCTTTACTTGATTTATTTTCAGAAATAAGCTTGAGTATTTTTCGCTCATTGGGAGTGAGTTGAGCAAGACCCGGATTCTCAAGAAGAATGGATTCTGTTTTGCCCCGACGATTCAATAAGTACTTGGAAATTGCCGGACTGATATAATATTCATCATTTATGACCGATTTAATACTTTGCAGAATGTCGTTCACAGCCGACTCTTTCAAAACATAACCCCGAACACCGTGGTCCATCGCCTTGTTGAATATTCCCTCCTCTTTATGCATCGTGAGTACAATAATCCTTACAGGAAAATTTTCATCCTGGAGAGATGCCGCTATATCTAAACCGTTCGAACCGGGCATATTAAGATCGAGGAGAAGGACCAGCGGTTTCAACTCGTGAACAAGCTTCAGCACCTGATTACCGTCGCCTGTCTCTCCAACAACAATTAAAGATTTTTCTGCCGCAACAATATCGCACAGGCCTTTGCGGAAAACGGGGTGATCATCGGCAATCACTATGGGTACGGATTCTTTGTTATTTGTCTGTTCCATTCTTTCAAAAATCTTTGTTAGTATTAATATATGGAATTGTTATGATAATGGTTGTGCCCTGGTTTTGCGATGATTTGATTTCCAATGTCCCGTTCAGTAATTTAACGCGCTCCGAAAGACCCACCAACCCGAACCCTTTCCGCGCTCCTGCACCATTCGTTACGGAAAGATTATCGAATCCTTTGCCGTTGTCGCGGACGGTAATTACTAGTTCATTCTCATGCTGTTCAGCAATTAGGGAGGCTTCTGAAGCATCTGAGTGCTTTACAATGTTGTTCAAACATTCCTGAATAATACGATAAATATTGATACCGATTTTTTTATCCGCTATTTGATCCAACGCGAAAACATTGGTTGTAAATATGGTGTGTGATAATTCAGCTATCTTATCCACCATGCTCTTAACTGATTCGATCAAACCGAGTTGGTCTATGTGATATGGACTGAGGTTATATGCGATATCTCTTACATTCTCAATTGCCCGCGAAGCAGTTTGTGAGATTTCGGTTAATTGTAATTTCATTTTTTCCGTTTCGGTTACATTCAGTCCCATCTGTGCCCTATTGATAATAACCATCATCTCCTGGCCAAGACCATCGTGCAGTTCACCTGCAACACGCTTCCGTTCTGCTTCTTGTGAATCTATGAGTTGCCGGGAAAATTCGCGGCTAATTTGTTGTTCTTTTAAAATCCGTGCTGTTTTGAAACTAGATATAATCCAAATTATCAATAAAATTCCTACAAAAATAATTCCACCAAACCACCATGTTCGCCAGTACGGGGGTGCTATGTTGATTGTTATTGATGCTGGTGCGGCACTCTCAAGACCGTCGAGGTTGATTGCTTTCACTTCGAAACGGTATGAACCTGGATCAAGATGCCCGTAAGTAATCGATCTATTGAAAGTTGGTTCCTGCCAATTCTCATCTGAATTAATTAGACGATATTTGTAGCGGATAGCTCCTTCATCCTTAAAACTGATACCGATAAAACCTATCTCACAATTCGCCTCGTTGTGTGATAATTCTATTATTGGTTTTACTTCCCGCCGAAATCCGTTCACATTGAGATTAGTTATATAGACCGGAGGTAGTATAGTATTCTTCCTATCGTGAGTATAATCATACACCCAAAGATCTGTTGGGGTGATAAACCAAACCATCCCACTTCGTGTTGTACCGGCACAGGGAACGCCGGAACCGAGGAATGTTGGATTCTTAATGAACGATTTCGACCCCGGATGATCTTCATAGATCAGTCCGATTGACGTACCGAGCCAAAGACGACCTGAAGAGTCGCGGGTTGCGCACTCAATTTTGTTACTCGGAAGTCCTTCACGCTGAGAGAGAATGGCGATTGAATCTCCGTTGAGCATTGCAAGCCCTCCGTTGGACGTGCCGATCATCATCAAACCTTTCTCATCTTCTATGAACGACCAAATACCGTTGTCCGGTAAACCATTTGCATTAGTGTAGTGATTTATCTTGCCATCGGGTGCGATTTTAATTGCACCTTCGCGTAAACTACCGGCCCAAATGTTACCATGGCGATCTTCATATAACTCGCGGATATAATTTTCAGGTATTCCATCGGAAGTGTCGTAGATTCGCACAATGGGATTTTTGCTTTTCGGATCGAGACGCGCAATTCCATGGCTTCCCACCCATACATCTCCTGTTTTCGAAACTACAATCGAAAAAATTCCTTTCTCAAGTAAAGTGTTTCGAAGTGAAATTGTCTTTATCTTCTTTAGTTTAGATGGCTGATCGTCGATCTGTTGAGCTTTTTGGGAGCGCTCAATTTCATAGCATTCTACTACCCAACTGGGATTTTCTGTTTTTGTCATCCAAAGTCTGTTCGACTTGTCTATCGTTACGCCACCAATCGCACCATTCTTATGTTCAATTGGAGATACTATGCCATTGTATATGCCGTGCTTCATCGAATGCCAGATCTGGAATTTGTCGCGCCATACCTCAAGAAGATCCTGGTCTGAAACAACCCACAGATGATTGCTGCTGTCAGCCGCCGCTATTCGATGGTGGTGCCAGTACCAGAGGTACCCAAGTGGAAACCTGATAGAGTATCCGATGGAGAGTTTTGCAAGCCCTTTGTCGCGACCGCCGATCCAGAGGTTCTGTTCCTTGTCGACGTAGACACACCGGACTGTGTTCTCTTGAAGCCCATTCAAGGTTGTGAAGTGTTGAAACGAAGCGTGCGCAAATCGATACGATTGAATCTTTGAAATCCCGCCATATCCTCCAAACCAGATATTATTTTCGATATCTTCTACCGCATCGATTGGAGTAGCAGGGTTCCGCCTGGTCCCTACAACTCTGCCGTCACGAATTCTAACACTAACTGAATCACCCATTAGAGCATATAACAGTCCGGCTTTATCAACAAATAACTTCCAGAGATTTCCATTTCCATAAGGTTTGCAATCCAAGCGATCAATGCGACCTGTTCTCCGCGAATAAGAAATCAGAAGTGATCCGCGTGAAAACCATAAAACGCTGTCACCAACTTCGGCGATTCTCTCTATTTGATCGTTTAATTCATACGGCTTGAAACGAGAAACCGAATCGCCATCTATTGTAAAAACACCAACATCCGTACCGCACCAAATCACACCACGATTGTCCTGATGAATACTGATCACGCTACCAGCATTTAGTTGAATTCGTGTAATGCTGTTATCGATGAACTTGCAAAGACGGCTTCCCGCAATAATCCATACAATGCCTGGGATATTTCGATCGGGCAGGATCTGGTTGACGAAATTCCCGGGCAAACCATCATGAGTCGTGAAGTTTGTGAATGTTTGTCCATCGTACACGCTGACACCATCGGTGGTTCCAAACCACATACGTCCGTATGAATCCTGCGCAATCACTTCTATGTCGTTCGAAGGAAGTCCATCCTTAACAGAATAAGTTTTGAATGGGAGAATCTGGGATACACTTGTTGAAAATAAACATAATGTTTGAATAGAAACTACCATACATAGACGGAAAAATATTTTTTTCCAATCTTTATATCGACCAAGGATTAGTCTTACCTCTGTCATGAAGATTCAATAGTATTTAAGAGATACTTATCCGATTTATCATACAGCAAAATAACGAGTAATGGATTGAAAGTCAAGGTGGAAGATATTAATTGTCAGAGAGTTTCTGATGGATAGTTTTCGTCGTTGCACAGCATCATTTCACATAATGTATTGAAACAGAAAAGCCCGACTCTATTAAGAACCGGGCTTTAGAAATTTTGAATGATTGAATGATTCAATAGGTTAAGGAGATATTAGAATCAACTTGCCATTCATATTTACCTTAACCCAATAAGCTTTTCCGGGAATAATCACATCGGTAATTTTGTATCCATCTTCAAAACCGAAATATTCAGAATCTACAATATTTGTAGGTACTTGAATGATACTGCTTGTTGCGATAGGTTTAGAAATCGATCCTATGAGATTCCATCCTTCATTCACTTCAATTGTATCAATCGTATTAACAACTCCTGGAATATTAAACTCTTCGTAAGAATTAAATTTGATCCAATATCCAATCCCATTCTCAATTCTTGGAGATTCCTGATAACCCAAGGTTTGATCATACTTATATGTTTTGGAGATTGCTGATGGAAAAAGAATGTGGGTTGAATCGTTGTCCGCAAGTCGCGGGTTCGAAACGAGATTCCATTTTGGATTAACTGTAACTACCATAGTATCGTAATCTAATGCCATTCCTTCAACAAAAACAGTATCGGGGGATGATGGTGCATTGTGTGTGAAGATAATGTGACCGCTTTTCGAACCGGGACTCAGAGGTGAAAATGATATATTAACAGTCATAACCTGACCGGGAAGAAGAATTAAATTACTTTGGGTTGAAACAAATTCGCTGTTGTCAGATTGTATTTTTGAGATCGTCATAGAATCAGATCCGGTATTCATTAAAACAATACTATCTGTTCTTGATTCTCTTTCTATAATTTTACCGAATTTTATTTCGGTTTGTGGTAATACAAGATTTTTAAATTTAGCTCTCTTAAGTATTAATCCATTACCTCCGACCACCCAACCATGTTTTGAATCGATAAAATATATTTTTCTTAAATTCTGAATCGTACCGCTAATTTCAATCGACCAGGTACTACCACCGTTTATCGTATGTAAAATGGTTCCACCATCTCCAGCAATATATCCTTCGGCAGAATTTAAGAAAAAAACACTATTCAGGTTTTGAGAAGTGCCGCTAATTTGAGATTCCCAATTTAATCCACCATCGGTTGTTTTCCATATATTCCCACTGCTTCCTACAATCGTACCAATTGTTGTATCGACAAAATGAATACTGTTTAGCTCGTATGGAAAATTGCCTAACAATCTCCAGTAACTGTTTCCGAATATTTTATCTCTATCTGTTAATGTGTCCCTCATTAACCGATAAATATTTCCTTGTTGGGTTATTGCAACACAGAAGTTTGTGTCGGGATAAGATACATCTGTCATCACTTCGTCCGTGGAAGTATCGTTACACATAACCATGAATGATTTCCAAATACTATCATTATTCTTAAACCTGAAATTATAAGCCCAACCCCGTTGGTCCCAATAACTATAAGCATGACCAACACCCAATCCATTTGTCGTAGAGTTGAAAGTCAAGGCATTAATTCTAGAAACCGGCTGGGGTTTGGTTTGCCAGTTTAAACCTCGATCAGTTGAGCGATATACCATTCCACATTCCCCATCCATACAGACTTGATAACCTGCGGCGAATACAGATTGAGAATCTGCGTATACAACATCGTTGGAATCCATATACCTCTCACCAAAACGAACAGACCAGTTATAACCTCCATTTGAAGTAAATAGAATTTTTCCGCTATCACCTACGGCAACACCATAAGATGTATCAAAGAAGGATACAGAATTTAAATTTTGAATTGTGCCGCTGGTCTGAAATCCCCATTGTGTTTGGGGAAATAAGTTCATGCTAAATAATAGAAAGAAAACGATTATGAAAAGAATTCTATAAGTGTTAACAAACATACACCCTCCTGTTGAGAACTTATCTTTATTGTTGATCGGGCATTTTCATCTAAAAAAACACCCCCCCCCATAAAAGTCAAGAGGAAATTTTTTTAACCGAAAGATTTATGTCGATAAAATTAAACCTAAAAATCCCATCAGGAAAAGATTCAAGGCAGGATAATCATAAAACAGAAAAGCCCGACTCTATTAAGAATCAGGCTTTTGAAAAAACTCCTGGCAACGACCTACTCTCCCATACAGTTACCCGTATAGTACCATCGGCCCTGCGGGGCTTGTCTGCTCTGTTCGGAATGGGAAGAGGAATTTCACCCGCGGCATTGTCGCCAGAAAAATTATTGAAGAGTCGTCCCGTTTTAGCGGGACTACTTCATAATCGTAAAATGTTTTAATATTCAATCTAACTTTAAGATACATCTATCGAACGACTGTTCGAAGCATATAACTTTGGGAACGAGTGAGATTTGTGAATCAATAAAAATTAATGGTTAAGTCTCACGATCTATTAGTACCACTCGACTGAATACATTACTGTACTTACATCTGTGGCCTATCAACGTAGTAATCTTCTACGAATCTTAAGAGGTCTTACGACCTGGGACATCTAATCTTGGGCCGGGTTTCGCACTTAGATGCTTTCAGCGCTTATCCCTTCCGGACATGGCTACCCAGCGTTTGCCACTGGCGTGACAACTGGTACACCGTCGGTCCGGTCACTCTGGTCCTCTCGTACTAGGAGCGACTTCCCTCAAATGTCCTTCGCCCGCATAGGATAGGGACCGAACTGTCTCACGACGTTCTGAACCCAGCTCACGTACCGCTTTAATTGGCGAACAGCCAAACCCTTGGGACCTTCTCCAGCCCCAGGATGCGATGAGCCGACATCGAGGTGCCAAACCTCGCCGTCGATATGAACTCTTGGGCGAGATCAGCCTGTTATCCCCGGAGTAGCTTTTATCCTTTGAGCGATGGCATTTCCACACACAACCATCGGATCACTAAGTCCTGCTTTCGCACCTGCTCGACTTGTAGGTCTCGCAGTTAGGCGTTCTTGTGCCTTTACACTCGTCGCATGATTACCGACCATGCTGAGAACACCTTTGAGAGCCTCCGTTACAATTTAGGAGGCGACCGCCCCAGTCAAACTACCCGCCTGACATTGTCCCTTCGCCGGATTCACGGCGAGAGGTTAGAAGTCAAACAGAACAAGGGTGGTATTTCACTGACCGCTCCACGGATGCTAGCGCACCCGCTTCAAAGCGTCCCACCTATGCTACACATGCTTTGTCCGAATCCAGTGCCAAGGTATAGTAAAGCTTCACGGGGTCTTTCCGTCCATATGCGGGTAACCGGCGTCTTCACCGGTACCACAATTTCACCGAGCCCATGGCCGAGACAGTGACCAAATCGTTACACCATTCGTGCAGGTCGGAACTTACCCGACAAGGAATTTCGCTACCTTAGGACCGTTATAGTTACGGCCGCCGTTTACTGGGGCTTCGGTCGCAAGCTTCGCCTTACGGTTGACTCACTTCCTTAACCTTCCAGCACCGGGCAGGTGTCACACCCTATACGTCCACTTGACGTGTTAGCAGAGTGATGTGTTTTTGTTAAACAGTCGCTTGGCCCATTTCACTGCGATCCCGACCAGCTTCAGAAAGTAAATTTCTTAACCGGTTGGGACACCGCTTATCCCGAAGTTACGCGGCTAATTTGCCGAGTTCCTTGGCCATGGCTCACTCGAGCACCTTAGAATACTCTTCTCATCTACCTGTGTCGGTTTACGGTACGGACTGTCTACAATTTCCCATACGAAGGTTTTCTCGGCAGCTTGATTAAGATCAGTTTGTTCCCTTGCGGGATCCCATTCGGCTCTCGGCGATAACTGGGATGCGGATTTGCCAACATCCCACGCCTACAACCTTAGACCGTCTAATCCAACAGACGGCTGATCGTTCACTCCTGCGTCGCTCCTTATGGTCAAACAATTGCAAACAGGTACAGGAATATTAAACCTGTTTTCCATCACCTACGCCTTTCGGCCTCGGCTTAGGGTCCGACTAACCCTGAGACGATGAACGTTGCTCAGGAAACCTTAGATTTTCGGTGCGCAACATTTTCAGTTGCGTTATCGTTACTCATGCCTACATCTGCGTTTCTATTCGCTCCAGTACACATCGCTGTGCGCCTTCGTCCCTTGCGGGATCTGCATGCACTGCAGTCGCGGAATAGAATGCTCCCCTACCACGTATATTACTATACATTCATAGCTTCGGTGCAAGGTTTAGTCCCGAGAATTATCGACGCCGAGTCGCTTGACTAGTGAGCTATTACGCACTCTTTCAAGGAATGGCTGCTTCTAAGCCAACCTCCTAGTTGTCACTGCAACTCAACATCCTTTGTCTGTTAACCTTGACTTGGGGACCTTAGCTGATGATCTGGATTGTTCTCCTCTCGGCATCGGCGCTTATCCGTCGTTGCCTGACTCCCGGGAAACATGTTTTCGGAATTCGGAGTTTGTCTGGGGTTGGTATCGTTGTGACGACCCTAGCCCAATCAGTGCTCTACCTCCGAAACATTATTACCCGAGGCTAGCCCTAAAGCTATTTCGGGGAGTACGAGCTATCACCCAGTTCGATTAGCTTTTCACTCCTATCCTCAACTCATCCAAGAAGTTTTCAACCCTCACTGGTTCGGACCTCCATGAGGTTTTACCCTCACTTCATCCTGGTCAAGGATAGATCACATGGGTTTCGCGTCTACCGCACGTAACTAAATCGCCCTATTCAGACTTGCTTTCGCTACGGCTGCTGAACTTAGTTCATTAGCCTTGCTACGTACGAGTAAGTCGTAGGCTCATTAAGCAAAAGGCACGCCGTCACTCAGAAAAAGTATTGCTACCTTTTCTTTGCTCCGACCGTTTGTAAGCATACGGTTTCAGGTACTATTTCACCCTCCTGTTAGGAGTGCTTTTCACCTTTCCCTCACGGTACTTGTTCACTATCGGTCACCAGAGAGTATTTAGCCTTGCGAGATGGTTCTCGCAGGTTCCCACAGACTTCCACTTATTCCGTGGTACTTGGGAACGCTCATCAGAGAGCCATCACAATTTCGCTTACAGGATTTTCACCTTCTATGATTCGTTGTTCCAAACGA